>DATDXB010000186.1:0-8464 GCA_035289465.1 Candidatus Nanoarchaeia archaeon | reverse complement strand
ATTCTTCTTTCCGAAACTCATCAAGGAATTATTAGGTGGTAATGAGTTCCAGATCGGTCTTGCGATGGGTCTTTCCATGTTCTTTGTAGGTATCATCGTCCCCATCATAGGAACCTACTCTGATATCACGCGCAGAAAAGTCGAATTGATCAAGTATTTCACCTTGGCCTGTATCGTGTGCACCTTCGCCGTTGGTTTTGTGGGCTTATATCCAGCCCTCATCTTGGGAGGCATCGCCAATTTCTTCTATCATGCTTGTCTCGTGGTCTATAATGCCACATTGACGTTAGTCTCTGGTAAGAAAGACACGGGCAATATCTCAGGTATCGGCGTAGCTTGGGGTTACTTAGGGACTTTAGTGTCTCTAGTCATGGCCGTGGTGATTCTCTATCTCTTTGATGCTCCATTGAATGTACAATTGATGTTTCCTGCCACTGCGTTGTTTTTCCTGGCATTCTCGCTTCCGCTCTTTATCACGATCAAGGACATGCCTCTGAAGAATCACACGAGCTTGGGTCGTCAGATCAAGACGTCTACTTCAGATGTCTTCAAGACACTCAAGAAGATCACTCAGTTTAGAGGTGTTGTTCCCTTTCTCTTAGCAGCATTCGCATACTCAAACGGCATCACCGCTGCCGTTGTGTTCCTCTATCTTTATGCACGAGAGAAACTTGCCATCACCGACCCTCAATTCATTGTGATCTACATGATTTTCGCGGTGGCTTCCGCAGGCGGTTCTTATCTCGCAGGCAAGCTCGCAGATATGATCCACCCCAAGAAAGTCCTGCTCGGTGCAGGCCTCATCTGGATTGTGGTGCTCATCATGCTCATGTTCCCCTCAAGCATCCCTCTCTTTGGTCTGGCAGGTGCGATCGGTGGGGCGGCCATGGGTTCGATATGGGCTGCCATCAGGCCACAGATGATCTCTTTAGTCCCTCCAGCAAGACTCGGCCAATTCTTTGGCTTTGCAGAACTCGCTGACAAATTCTCAGGTATCGTCGGTCCTATCATCTTTGGTTATCTCGTCGTCGCCGCAGGTTACTTCACCGCTTTAGCGTCGATGATTGTCTTCTTTGCGCTGGGTGCCTTCTTGCTCTTATTCGTCCCAACGCACATAAAGCGCCCAAACTCGGTGAGATGAATGCTCTACGTACTTTCCTTGCTCTACTTCATGTTGCCTGCCTATCTCGGCAATATGTTCCCTCTTTTTGCGCGAAAGATTCCCTTCCTGAACGTCCCTCTTGACGGTGCTACAACGTGCAGAGGTGTTCGTCTCTTAGGTCCTCATAAGACCATGCGAGGCTTGATCGCTGCAATTCTTGGCGGCGCCCTTGCCTTCTACCTCCAAGTCCTGCTCTACGATGTGCCTCTCTTCAACGCCCTGTCCATCCTCAATTATCCTCAATCTCCGTGGTTCATCGGTGCATTGATGGGTTTTGGCGCAATTTGGGGTGATGCCGTCAAGAGTTTCTTCAAGCGCCAATGCGGAGTACAACCAGGCAGACCTTGGATCCCTTTTGACGAGATTGATTACTCAATAGGCGCATTACTTATCGTCTCTCCCTGGGTCTTTGTGGGCTTCAAAGAGTCAGCGCTAATTATCATCATCTCCGCTCTCTTTCATGTCGGAGCAAATTACGCAGGGTATTATTTAGGGATTAAGAAGAACAAGCTGTAGAATCTTGCGAAACCTTTAAAAGTAAGATAATCTTACTTCGCCTTTGAGGTGACTCTTATGAGTTCAATTGATATCACAAAGATGTCCTCCAAGGGACAAGTGGTGATTCCGCAGAACATACGTGACGAACTTGGCTTGCATGAAGGCGAAGCCTTTGCCGTGATGGGAAAAGACGATACAATCGTCTTGAAGAAAGTAGAGATGCCATCTCCTAAAGAGGTATTTGAGAGGGTGCATAAATGGGGAGTGAAATTAGCTAAAGAGAGAGGGATAAAAGAGGAGGAACTCCAGGGCATCATAGAACGGACACGAGGGCGATAGATGCGAGTCGTTACCGACACGAATCTCTTAATCGCAAGCCTCTTTTGGGATGGGGTTCCGAATAAGATCATCCAGCTGGCGCTCGATGGCAAGATAAGGATTATAGTTTCGACGGCAATCCTCGAGGAGTTAAGAAAGACTCTCAGAAATCCTAAAGAAAAATTTAAGCTCGGAGAACAAGAGATCGAAGACGTTATTTTTGGTATTCTAAGTTTTGCCCATATTGTCGAGCCCTCTGTTCAAGTCCGATTATCCAGAGACCCAAAAGACGATATCATTCTTGCCTGCGCACAAAGTTCGAACGCAGATGCTATCATTACAAGAGATAACGACCTATTGGTTCTGAAAACCTATCAAGGGATCCTGATTAAGACGCCTGAAGAATTCTTATCACTCCGCAAAGTTTAGAACGGTGCAATCCCAAGCCACACACCAAACACCAAAGTGCTCAGTAATCCAGCAGCGACATAGATGCCCCAGGGTATGGCGAATTCTAAAGAATCCTTGCCTCTGATCTGTGCCAAGGAACCAATCGTTAAGCTATCGATAAACACGATCGCCGAAAACACCAAAACTAAATTTGAATACGATACCAATCCATAGAGCGCACCAAACGCGGCATAAAACACATAGTTCGTCAGTGTCCTCTTCTGGTGCTTTAATGACTGCATCTTTGGCGAATTCATCTTCATGGCGACATACGCAGCAAATAAGGCGGCAAAGCCGACGTACCACAAAGGATGCACGTCAAAGACGTTCAAGGTAAGCCAAATCAATAACAATCCGCATAATTGGGTGAAGAAGATGAGGTGTTTCTCTGCGTGCTTGACTTCATTCTGCGTGTAGAGCGCGACTAGTGCTCCCAAAGAGATGCCACTGCCGCCGATGAGCAGCACTAAAAGATGCTGCCATATTTCCATTCAGTATGCCCCCATTGGATCAAGAGTTCACAGCCAAAGCGTTTCATGTCAATGGCTAAATCACAAGCGCCATAGCACGATCCTGCCCACAAGATGACTTGGGCTCCAGTTCTTGCTTCGATTGCTTCTTGTATCTTATCAGTATGATGTTTGAGTCCGTCAGGGACTTGCACGCCCACGATCTTGGCATTGAGCTCTGTGATCTTTGCTACTGCTCGATCAAGTTCCATGTCGTAGGGGATCTGGTCCATGCAAAGAAAGCACAGAAGGCCATTTAAAAAGCTTGTTGAGCGAATCCGGAAAAATGGGTGATGCTGGTGAAAAGTTTCCGTCAAAAGATGGGAAAAGCTTAAAGCCGACCCTCCCTTAGAGGAGGGTATGGTTAAACGGGAAGCCTGGGAAAGGATGGATCTATCACCGTACGTGGGAGAATGGATAGTGTTTGAAGGGAATAGAATGTTAGGCCATGATCGCGACCTGCGAAATCTTAAGTCGGTACTCGATGCATGTAAGGGGATCCCCTCAGTGTTTAAGGTTCCTAAACATGATATCTTGTTGTTCTGATGACTCTCAACTTTAGGTACGTGCATATACAGCGTTCTGATAGAGGACTAAGGCTCGTGCCCTCACCCTTATTCAAGTGTCCGATTTATTCGGACGGTTCATTGATAAAAGTCATTGCTCAAGCACGGTCTTGGCTTTTTCGATGAATTCCTTGGTCTGCTCAAGGAGTGATTTGATCTTCTTGGCCTCGACCTGAGTTTCAGTGCCGTATTGGAAGCGTTCACGCAATTCCACCATGTCTGCGGTTTCAAGCTTATCACGTTGGTCTGTAGCAAAGATGCGGTGCAATTCCTCTTTAGTCAAGGAGATTTTCGCTTGATCAATGAGTGACTCTATGGTCGCGAAGGTGCATTCTTGGTTTCTGCTCTCGTAACCGAACTTGCAGAGGATGGCTAAGAGACAATGGTAATGAGCATAAAACGATGCGTGGATGGCCCAGTCACTGTAGTTTCCTTTGAGGTGATACTGCATGACTTCAAGATTATGCTCTGCTTTCTTGATGTGGTCACTCGATACGGTGATATCAGGCGTTATTTGTCGTAAGCCTCGATGTTTGCGGCCTTCTTGTTCTGCCTTCTTGAGGCACCATGCGATCTTTTTGTCTGCGTGAGTCATATGGCCTCTTTTACCGCTTGTATCAGTATATCCTGGCCCCAGAGGACGTTTCCATTCTTGAGGGCATCTAAGATGACCTTATCTCGTTTTTTGAGGTTCTTGCTGAGATCTTCAGGCGTCTGGATGATGTCCTGGATAGGTTTGCTCTTAAGTGATCGCAGGCTTGCTAATGCTTTCTTGAAGGGATCGTATTTTCTCTCGTCAAGGATGAAGAGGACGTCGATATCTCCTGCCCGTTCTCCTTTGTCAAGGACTGATCCAAAGAGGATTGCGGCTTGGGTGTAAGGTCGTAGTCGTTGCAGATCCTTGGCTTGCGCCTTTGCGTAGGGGAGCTTGATCTCTTCAAAGAGCGAGAGTTGAGTTGCCGCAAGAGCGAGTTCTGATTGGAAATTGATATGGTAAAAGATGCCGTTGCCGATCTTTTTTGCAATCAGGATATTCTGGCTGCCTAGCCTGGTGAGGAGCTTGTGCATCCCCTTAGGGGTGATCCCTATCTGTTTTGCCAATTGGTTGATGCTATGATCCTCCTCAAAGTGCTTCAATAGGAACTTAAGGGTCTTCAGGTCGTTATGGGTCCAGTCAGCCATAGGTACTCACAGTACATAGTTATGTACTCTGAGTATATATAGCTTTCTGTCGGATCAGGACAACAGACTTACGAAACACTATTGAAGACTCGGCTTCTTCTTGGATTCTATCTTCTTCTTTTCAGTGAGACCTAAGAAGTTGTCCTTGGAGAGAATTGATTTTCCTGTCTTTTGTTCCAGTTCCTTTCGGGTGTTATGGGCGATTCGCCCACCTTCTTGCGCGCTGGTCGTGCATTCATCAAGTCCTTGGGAATCTTTTGCGGCGGTGATATCGGTGGTGGCTTTCTCCCCGACCATGGTGAGCAATAGTTCCCAATCAGTCATATGGTCACGCAGGTTCTGGTTCTTCTTATTCAAGCTCTTGAACTCTTTGTGTTCTTGGACAGTCTTACCAAAGGTGGCCTTGCTGATATAGTGAATTGCACGATTAGGTTACATGAATCGGTGCAATTCACAGATAGACAATTGAGTGTAAACGTAACACAATTAACTCAATTGTCTATCTCGTTTGTGAGGATGGCGAATTCCCTCTCTTGAGTAACTCCCCGATCCTTCCATTCATCGGTCAACTCTTGCCGTATGGCTATGCTTCTGAGGCGCTTCTCGATCCAATCCTGAGGATACCCTTTGAGTTCGTAGTATTCTTTCACACGATGTTGGGCAAGTTCTGGGTTTTCGATCTCTTGCACCCTCTGATAGCCGACTTCGGCAAGCCATCTCTTGAAGGGCTCTGCCTTCTTGGAAGGGATGGATTGGATGATCCGAAACATAGCCTCAGTGTGAGCGCAGTCAGTTTCATACGACTTACCATCCGAGGAGGGTAATTTCAGTTGTACCCAAATTGGGGACAACTCAAGTTGGGAAAACTCTCGTTCCTTGACCTTACCCCAATATTGTCGGGGTGTTGGACTCTCAGTCAAGGCTGAGATAACATCGACAATGGAGAAATACCATTTTTCAGCATACCAAATTCGTCTGATATTCTTATCCTGGAAAACGACTAAAGCTGTTTTTTCATTCATGATGTACCTATCTCTAACTGGTTTATATACTTCACTCGTGCATGGCCAGTGGCATCTGGAGAATATCCTATCTTAGAAATTATCTCAATGCTTCGCAAGTTCCTTTAAGAGTTCCAAGTCCTCTTCGATGATCTTATCACGGACTTTTCTTATGAGTTCTAATTCAGCTGGAGTACGAGGAACGACAGTTAATCTGGTGGCCATATGTTGCTTATGTGATGATTTGTTTATAATATTTCCTTCATGAGACCTGGCAATAAGCTTTATAAATGCACCTTGAATCCATCTCAACACGCAATGCCCCGGTAGCTCAGCCGGTAGAGCGTGTGGCTGTTAACCACAAGGTCGTCAGTTCGAGTCTGACCCGGGGCGTTTGACAGGCCCCGAGATCAATTATCAACGGGTCAGTCAATACCGAGATGGCCTACCATTGAGCGATCAATAGCAGGAACATTTCACAACGAGCCCGTAGCTTAGCCTGGTGGAGTATCCGACTGATAATCGGATGGTCCTGAGTTCGAATCTCAGCGGGCTCATTTCTTTTTTGATTTTCAGAGTTTTTCTTCAGGTATCACAATTGAGCCATACTGTCTCTCAATCAAGGAGATATTCCTCGTAAAAACTTTATCTGCTGTGACAATGAATGTATCTTGAGATGTCGAAATTGATTTAGCATAGAGCAGAATTCGAAAATCCTCAGGATCAGGAATCTTAGATTTATCTGGAAAATCGGCCCCTTGTCGTTCAAATAAATTATGATCCTCAGGTTGTGATTCGAATGATGTAACATCAGTTTTTACTACATATGAATTTATTTTCCTGAGGTTGTCTCTAAATTGATCCTTAAGGATTCTCATTATAGTAGGATTTTTACATATTAATCCCCAGATGTGATCTGGAAAGATCCTTCTTGTAGCCTTCATAAAATTCATTTCAACTAAATCTTGATCTGGCAATATACAATGAATTATAGTGCAATTAAGTTTATGTAGCTGGATGAATTGTAAGATCTTGGATCTCGAATGATATGTAAAGGTGTCATTTTGATTATTAAAGAAAGCTTTGATTAAGGGAATGTGATAATGCAATGATGCATTAATACAAACATTATCATCCAAAATTATGATTGATCCCGATTTTATTGAGTAGTCTGTTGCAATGTTAAATCCCCTCTATCAAAGAAATAAGCCGCCTCGAATTCTTCAGAATCTGGAGAATGAATAATCTCTGACTCTAATGCAACATGCCGAGCAAGGAAATATTTGAGCTCAATTGAGTTTATGTTTAGAGAGGTCTGATTTAATAGGTGCAAAAAATCAGTTAGGTGTTTAAGGAAATAAAAATGGGCGAGGTATTGCTCCCCTCGAGGAGTTAGATCCTGATTATTACTATAGAAGTCAGCTAATATTTTTCTACATATGCCCCTCATGAATCCAATCATTCCTGCAATATCAAATTCTGAAGATTCAGGAGGGTAACCTGCAAAAATATTGTATTTTCTCTGAAGCGAATTAGAAAGTTCATTAAACTTTGAATGTAAAACTTCAGTCGATTCATCAAAAAAGAAAGCTATGTGCTCCCGCTTACTAGCTTCGAATGAGTTTAAGGCTTGTATCTCTGCGATAATTTTCTTAGCTTTTTCATGAGAAAGAAGGCCCGTTTCTTCTATACTCCGATCACCTAATCTTTCGAAAAAGTCAATACCCTTCTTAGTTAATTGATAATCTTCTCGGTCCCTGAGTTTAGTGCTGGTATTAGTTATTGTAATAAAACCTTGACTTTGCCATTGATCTGCAAAATCCCGGATGCCCATAACCTGACTGCCCGATCGGTCCTGCACTGCAGATCCCATAGGCAATAAGCTCAACTGAACATCTTTTTTGAGGCCCTCGGTATACAATTTAGCAATAATTTTGTTGAATTTGACACTACTCGTGATTTTATGGTCTGGAGCATGAAATAACGCATAAAGAAGACTGAGACCATTCTTAGGAAGATCTGGCATCGGGATAAAAAGAAATTCAAGTCTGGCCTTTTAAACATTACGGAAACGAAAGTAAATGTCCAGTGAAAATCAAGGTTCAAAACCCCCTAGATCACATATTGCCACCGTCAACCTAAGAACATCCTCTCGAATTTCATAATCCGACAGTATCATCTTCAAGAACAACTGTTGCGATATCAGCGCAAAGCAACTTCGCCTGTTCAAGAACTACTTCAGTGGCTTGGAGTGAACATACGATTTATGGCGATAAGATCAATGATGATGCTGAACCTCTCATCGAAGAAGGTATTAATCATGACCTTATCGAAGGAAAACTCGTTTATGCAAGGGCATGCTCTTGTGCCGCATCGTTAGGAAGGGCTTGTGTTACAAAGTCAGGATGTTTCATCGGATATAAGTATCCGTTCCAATGGTACACGGATAGAAATAGAGAAGGAAATCCCTCCAAAGATGGAGTGGCTCGGTTATTCTTAGGACCTACAAACTCCTTGGCCGAAGGCTTGATTCGCGGCAAGACTGCCAAAGAATCAGCAAAGATGTTCATTAATGAAAGCAGGAAGAGCATGTTACAGATACTAAGGAAGAAAGACGAACCTGGAACTATGGCTTCCTTACATCTGATATGGAGCAATGTATAGATAACTGCGCGGTTTATAGCACATAAATTCCTACGAAGAATGAATGGATTAATTTTTTCTTTCTTTGAATGCTTTGCATTTTTCTCTTGACGAGTTTTTTAAGCTCTTGAGTAT
>DATDXB010000185.1:0-4642 GCA_035289465.1 Candidatus Nanoarchaeia archaeon | reverse complement strand
TAGTGGTACACCAACCAGTGTTGCTCCTACTAAACCACTTAAAAGGAATCGACTCTTGTTGGAACTCAAAAGGTTCATATCTCTTATGGATATATGCGATTTAAAAAGATGAGGGTGAGTCTCCGGTTAAGGCACCAACGGCGCAGAATACGAAGAATACCACGCCAAGGCCCAGGGCTTCATCGATGAGATGGTGCCAATTGTCAAGGAACAGAAGCGGGTCTGAACACGCTATCTTTCTAGAGCGCCCGTCCAAACGAGAAAGGTTTATATAATACGGATGTATTACAAAGCAATACGATGATGGTGATCGATAGTTCGACATTGATTCTGCTCGCCAAGGCAGGTCTGCTCGATAAGGTGATCGACCACGCAAAAACGAAGATGACCATTCCGCAAAAAGTATTAGATGAAGCCACAAGAAAAGAAGGGCTCGCAGACGCGCAATTGATAAAGCGACGGGTGTCTGACCAGACCATAGACCTCAGGCCAGTCAAGGATCGCCAATTGTACGCAAAGATCGTGAAGGATTTTAACATGGGCCTAGGAGAGGCAGAGGCACTAACCCTCTGTCTGGAGCATCAGGGTACGTTGATCAGCGATGATAAGAAGGCGATGAACGCGTGTAAAGTGTTCCAGGTCCCGTTTGCGACGGCAGCGAATCTGCTCGTAGAGTTGCATAGGACTAAACATCTGTCAAGAGAAGAGACACAAGCAGCGATCTACAGCCTTGGACGCTTCGGCAGATATTCGGCTGAATACATAAGAAAGATGAAGGAGGACTGCAGATGAAAGTGCTTACCCTACGATTACCAGAGGAGGACCTGATGGCAATAGAAGAGATATCTGTCGCGGAGAATGTGGATAAATCCACTGCCGCCCGCGAGCTCATTGAGCTTGGAAGGGCATACTTTGCCATAAAGAATTACAAAGAAGGGAAAATATCGATAGGAAAGGCTGCCGAACTTGCAGGCATAGCCATCTCTGAGATGATGGACTTGCTCAGCCAGCTAGGGATAGAAAACAAGATCGACATGACCGATTATCTTGCCGGAACAATGACTGCCAAGAGACTACTGAGATAGTTCTGCTTATTTATTTAAGATAGATGCCATCCCCTCGACGCACGAGCCCTGGTTTTGCGACATTGGCGTACACTCCTAGTCGTCCGTTGTTGAGTCGTCCAATAGCTTTGAGGATAAGGGGATTGACGCGAGAGTTATCTTCTGGGTCGACATTAGGCAGGGGACATCGTGCTGTCTGTTCGACGACTTCAAGTTCTGCTTCTCCGACTGCGATTCGTTTTCCGACTAAACGATCTTCTGCGAAGGGCTTATCGTAGTCGCCAGAGAGATTGAGTTGTAAGTTCATGCGGAAGCGCTCAGCATCGATCATCGACATTCCTGGTTGTTGTGAGAGTTCCAAGAGTGAATTAAGCCCTACAAGGCTGACTTGTCCTCGGTCTTGTACTCGTTGCTCATTGAGCACAAACTCTAAAGGAGACACTCCACTCATGCGTTCAAGAAGTCGGGCCATCGCCGGGCTGTATGCATCAAACACACCATGCCCTGGGATCGCAATGTCAATGTCAGGTCTCCCTTGTGTTTTAGCGTAGACGCGAGGTTCCATGCCCAGTAAGGCCGGAAGGCATTTAGGAAGAGGCCTGGCAGTCAGGAAGCGCTGGCTGTTGCGATCTGAGTCTACACCCACCCGACGAAAACCGCCAATCCTATCGTACATCAATCCAGAGGGCGATATCTCTATTTCATCCACATGCTTACCTTTCATGCTCTTGATAGGGTAATAGCTGATGACGTCGACTTGTCCGATAGTGTCGTTAGCCATGAGAGTATACGTGCCAAAATGAGTATTTAAACCTTCCCAAAGTGATACTCCTTTAAAGTGACTACGAAACCACCTTAAAAAACCCACCAACCTTTAAATACATCCACCCCCTTAAGACAATTCTCCTGTCATGGAAACCAAGATCGCGAAGTGGGTGGATGACGAATGTTTTGGTGAATTGTTTGAGCAGGTCCAACAATGCGGTTTTTGTTAGATCAAGAAGGCGTGTCATAACAGGTTCAAGAACCGTAAGCCTGAAGACGCGCGTAGATGAGTCCAAAGAGTAAGAGCAGGACAATAACGACTCCCGCCAGCACACTTATTCCTGTGGCTACAGGGACTCGATAAGGCTGTATTCTGACGCGTAATTGGGCCGAGATGCCCAAGGGCTGTTCTTCCAGACCAGGTCCAAAGGATGCCACAATAAGGGCTTCTGTGGCGGAATTCACGCCGATGCGAACAGAATTTTCAGGCTCAATGATCCCTTCTGTTCTGCTCAGTGCCGCTGTGGAATTGAGGGTATAGGCGATCCGGAAGAGATTAGGGTTGATCACGGTAAGGTATCCATGTCCTCCGGAGTCCATCTGCAGCACAGAAGGAGACATGCCGACTTCATAGCCTTGCCCCACCGGCAAAATCGCCAGGGCTAGTAACATAAGGATTTTCCTCAATTTCCCACCCCGACAAGAGAGATAGAACCAGCATAGATCCCATGTCTCACGCCATGAGGGACTTCGACAAAGAGTCCGAGGGTCGTATTGGATCGTGGAGCGATATCTAAGTTCAGCAACTCCACAAGTGACGATAAGGCACGGACCTGGGAGGACTCGTCGATGGGGGTGTACGAGACGCTTACCGCAGTGGCTGGGATGGCCGTATCGGAGTTCCGCAGGTCCGTGCCGGTGATGCCCAGATCAAGCGCGACGTTTCCTAAGTTGGTCACGGTCACGCTGTGTCTGGAGGAATTGGCGTCAAAGGATAGGGTTGTGGCAGAAAGAGCAAATCCTATGACGCCAAGGATGGTGATAGGGACATTCTTAGTGACGGTCTCTTGAGAGTCTGTGGCGCTGATGCGCAGGTCATGGGTGACTGGCGCAAGTTCTGGACTCAGTGAGAGGGTTCCGGAGTAACTGGTGTTGCTGTCGCGCGTAAGGACGATCGTCGTGCCGGCGAAGGTGGCGACGAGTTCAGGGCTTCCCGTGGCGACGACAGGAACCTGTAAGCGGAGCTCACGTGCTCGCCCGAGTCCTGGTAAGAGTTGTATACCTGAATTCTCAGGTTCATCATCAGGCAAGACAGGATCACCGATAGATAACTCGTGATTCTCGACAATAAGTTCTACGTGTATGATTTGGGATTCTTTACCAGCTCCACCAAAGAATTCCGCCTCAGAGACAGCGAAGTCAATGCTGTTATCTCCAGTATTATTGACTCGGCGCAGCGACTTTCCCGCAGAGGGGTTCGCGGCAGGCTGTCCTATGAAGAGGTTGCTGTCGCCTATGCTCCCCCACCCCAATGCATCGATTCGCTCAGAGCCAGAATACAGCGCGATCCCTGAATCGCTGTTCTTGAGGGTGATGGATTGTTCAGTGTCGGCGAGTCTCCAGGTGGGGTCGTCGCGCAGGGAGCTCCAGCCGTTATCGGCGATGAGATAATGCGAATTCGCTTGCAGGAATGTCCCTGAAGGCACGATGGCATCTGTCGCTGAGCTTTGGGTGCGCAGGATCCATCCGGAGATGTTGACTGCCTCGTCTCCGTTGTTGAGGAGTTCTACTGATTCTCCCCCAGACTCAGTGCCGATAGGATCGACTAAAACTTGGTTGATGACGACATCCGCAAGGCAGGGCTGTGCGATCAGGAGCACGCCGAGCATCCATGTCAGTTGATTGAGCTTCATGGAGATCCTAAAGGTAAGGGTATAAGAAATGGGTTTCGTGGAGATCTCCGAAAAGGTTTTATCGCAGGCGAAAAGTTTTCAGCGACGCCGAAAAAATCAAGCGAATACGGTCCCTTTATTGAAAGATCTTCGATAGAAACGAAGGATTTCCGCCTATTTGCGCCTGACGATGACGAGCACCACGACGAGAAGGACCACAAGCACGACGAAAATCACGCCGAAAATCATCAAGGGAGAGCCCAAACTAGACTTCGATGTCCTGCCTGATGTGCTGGACGTAGGGGCGGAAAGGGTGCGTTCGTCGCCGCGAGCTGCGGTCTTGACTGTGGACGAACCATTGCGCTGTTGGGTCGTTGATGTGCTGCTATTATCCACTACTGGCTGATTAGGGGTCGGGGTCTGTTGAGCCTGGCAGGATTCCAGATCGACGACAACGCCTTCTTCATCAGTCTGCTTATCAGTGTCAAAGAAGGATTTCGCGAGGATCGTGAAGTCGCCGCCGTTGATATTTGAAGGGACATCAAAAGTCAGCGTGTCTGCGCGTTTGCGGTCCTGTTCAAGAAGGAAAGGGCCTATGGTCCTATCGATGCCCAAATCGCTGTTGCGGATGATGAGACGGGCTTTATCTTCGTCGCTTTCACCGATGTTCTGTGTGGTGATAGTCAAGGTGAACCTACGCTGATTGCAGAGATTGACTGTTTGTGGGTTGACAAGCAAGGATTGTAGGGTCACATCGTGGCTCTTGCGGTCGATGTCGAGTTTGAACTCGTTCATATCTCCTTGGAATGCTCCGTTCTCATCCCTACCGATGACGGTGATGAACACATCATAGATACCGCTGTCAAGATCATCAGGGATATCGATGGTGAACGTATGGACGTCCTCATCTCTTGCCCAGAG
>DATDXB010000184.1:0-9049 GCA_035289465.1 Candidatus Nanoarchaeia archaeon | reverse complement strand
GTTATTGGCACAGTCACCATGCCATTTAACATTGAGCGCGCCCGTTGTGACAAGGCCGAGTTCGGTCTCCAGCAACTCAGGCAAGTCTCAGACACGGTCATCGTCATTGACAACAACCGTCTCGTCCAGATTGCGGGGAACTTGCCGGTTCAGCAAGCGTTCGCAGTCGCAAACGAGCTCGTGTCGACCATGATCAAGGGCATCGTTGAGACCATCGCGATTCCATCGCTCGTCAACCTCGACTATGCTGACGTCAAGGCGATCATGACCAACGGTGGCGTCGCAGCCATCGGCATCGGATCATCTGACACCGAGAACCGCACCATGGAAGCGGTCAAGGGCGCTTTGTCAAATCCGCTTCTCGACATCAACTATGAGGGCGCGACTGGCGCGATCATCCACGTACACGGAGGTCCCGACCTGACTCTGGACGAGATCCAGCAGATTGGTGAGACTGTTACTGAAAGCATGGACGATGATGCCAACGTAATCTGGGGTGCGCGTATCTCAGACGACATGAAGGGTCGTGTCACGGTGATGACTATCATCACCGGCGTGAACTCCCCCTGGATCCTGGGCAAACCCAGCCAGAAAGAGGCCGCTAACAAGCGCCTAAAGCTCAACAGCGATCTTGGAATCGAGACGCTTTAAAAAAAGAGGTGTGTTGTATGGCAAAGAAAAAAGCACGAAAGTCAGCCAAGCGCACGACTGCTCGCAAGAGCACAAAGCGCAAGGCATCCCGCCGCTCGAAGCGGAAGTAAGTTTGCTTTTTTGTTTTTTTTCAATATCTTTTCTAAGGGATTAATGTTTCTTTGAGAACTCTTTTTGATACTTTTCACACAGAAGATTTAAATATCTGGAGATATCTTGGGATATCCAGGTGATTATTAGGTGTTCAGGTATACCAAGCACGCTCTTGAGAAGATGGACGCCCTGGGCATTGAGAGATCAGAGGTCGAACGCACGATCAAGACAGGGATGAAGTGGAAAGAAGAACAGATAGAGAAGTGGCATGCAAGAAGCGCAGGGATTGAGGCGGTCTTTATTCCGCAAGAGAATGATGTCATGATCATTACGGTGTATCTGGCAGGAGGCAAACAATGAAGTGCGTGATCTGTAGCGGGAAGACTGAACAGAGATCGGTGGAACATAAGGAGTTTGGGACCTCCTTAGGCAAGTTCAAGGCAGAGGTCTGTGTCAAGTGTGGTGAGGAGTACTTCGATGAAAAAACAGCTGAGGCCATACAAACAAGATCAAAAGAATTAGGCCTCTTTGGTCTCGCCAAGAAAGCCATCGTCGCCGAACTGGGCAATAGCATCGCTATCCGGATCCCCAAGGAGATCGCGTCCTTTTTGAACCTCAAGAAGGGGCAGGAAGTGACCTTGATTCCCGAGGATAAACATGACCTGAGGGTACATGTCTAACCTCTGGCTGATGGGCTATTCTTTAAGGCAGTAGATATAATTGCCATATTTAATATAATACTGATTTGCAAGGCGCATCTTCTTAAATCGTCTTTGCCCCTTAGGGGGTTATGACTGATGAACGTTTGAGGGCTGCTGAACGTCGGTGGCGTGAGACTGGTGCCTTGGAGGACTTAGCGGCGTATCGCCGGATTCAAGTCCAGGCAGGTATGTGTTGGGATCTTGAGCATACTTCGGGTGTGGGGTACGTGGCGTTTCCTGATACTCAGAGGTTTGGTCCTTCTTAGACTTCGTTGCGGGCGTCGATTGGGTATGACCAGTCGGGTTTGAGTGGGTTATTGCATCCTCGTGTTGTTGTGCCTGATGGTTCTTTGGTGTATCGTATGCTGAGGAGTGATGAGGTGATGGTGGCGTGTTTGGCTGATCCTGGTTTGTTGGAGAAGATTAGGTGGTCTGGTGCGAGTTTTGTCACGAGGGCAGATGATACTCATTTTGAGGTGCGTCCTGGTTGTCCGTTCTTGGTGACGGTTGGTGCTGGTGATGATAGGTATGGGTGGCCGCTTGAGGAAGTTGAGGGTGTTCTTGCTGCTCAGGGTGTTGGTGGTGTTGAGGGTAGGGCTTATTTTGTGTGTGATCGTTCTGATGAGAGATATTCGAGTTCTTCAAGGGGGTATCGTGCGTTGTCCAAGGTTCAGGTGAAGGGTCTCGGCGCTTGGCTTGGTCTTGCTGGTGGCAAGGAGAAGCTTCTTTCTGATTTTGTGGACTTGCAGTTTTCAGTTCTGAGAAAGAAGTATCGTAGAGATACGGGGATGGGTTGTTGGGTGGCTGAAGATGATAGTCTGCGGGTCGTGGCCTTCGTCAATCGCATTGATGGCGATGCCGATGGCGACATCAACATCGTCGCCCGTTCGGTCCGGGTGGCCCAAATCAATGCGAGCGAAGCGAGCCTCTCATCCAGTCAAGGCGCGCCAGGGCCTGCGAAGTCTCGGACTTCGCGGCACCAGTAGTTCACTACTGAGCGGCGCGCAAGCGCGAAAAAAAATGAGAGAGTTTTTAACTGCATTCTTCGATTAAAATTGCAAGGCTTGCGCGGCTCTGTTCAAGGGTCGTTAAGGCTTGGGCTATAGCTGATCCATTGAGTGGATTGATTCTTGTAATGAATCAGCTATCTGCAAATTCAGCCTAAAAAGGCTATTATAGTGCTGGATTTGCTATACATGCTCTCTCGCTATGCCGCTTTGTTTGGATTAGTGGTATGAAATGCAACCGAAACAGAGATGAATCGGTGGTGGAGATTGTACAGTGAGGGAGCTACAATCGTGCGGGCCGTGGCCTTCAACAATCTCAACAACAATGGCGGCGCTGATGGCAACAACATCAACAACGCTCGTTCGCTTCGAATAACCCAAGCCAGCAAGGTTTTTTTAAATGGACGATCTCTATGTCCGATTGTGTTCATTTGAGAATCTGCTGTTGGCATTCAGAAAGGCGCGTAAGAAAAAGACGCAGAAACCCTATGTTCGTGAATTTGAGAGGCATCTAGGGGAAAATCTCGGCACAGTGCTCAAATCTTCTTTCTCATGTCTGTCGTCTGAGGACATTGAAGAGCATATTCAGTGGACCTGTGCAAGCACGCGGTCAATGGCGTCCTTAAGCCCTGCTTCAGGCAGCACTCCCACAATACGATCCACTTCCTTGCCAGAAGCGAACACGATGAGGCAAGGAATATTAGACACGCCATATTCTTGTGGAGCAGTTTCATTCTCTTCCACATTGAGCTTGGCGAAGCGTAACTTGCCTTTATAGGATTCAGCGAGCTTCTCAAAGATGGGGGCGAGGCGCAAACAGGGTCCGCACCAGCTGGCCCAAAAATCGACGATGATCGGTGTCTTGTTCTGGATCTCTTTGACAAACGTGGCATCGGTGAGTTGTTCGACCATGGTGAAGAATAATGGAAGGTGATATTTAACGATTGTGCTATTAAACTATTCCTGCGACTCTGAGAACTACTAAGATGATAAAAAGGATGAACATGATGATAATAATGGATTCAAAGGGAGCCCACTCATTTTTTCTTGGCATAATAAATTTCATGGCGGAGGAGTATATAAAATGTGAAGGTGAAGAGAAAGCCGGCCGAAAGCAAGAGGATGATATCACTTTGAATAAGGGCAATAAAGGTAAACCCCGTTTCAACAAGACGATCAAAATTTGCGAAGAAAAGAATAGTGAGGATGGCGCTTTGAATGACGATTTTAGGAAATGGTTGCCGATGGAAGATCTTTTCGAAAAGGTCTTGCATGAAGAGGAGAAGGGCAGGAATTATTTAATGACTGAGGTACTCACCGGTGCAGGTACCAGAATTCATGTGCTCCATCCACTGAACCCTGATAGGTCGCAAAGCACATGCGCTCAAATTGTACCGTAGTCAGTGGCTCAAGTTCGCCAAGTCGTGATTCGCCAGCGCCAAGTCGTATTGTCCCATCATCCATGATCAGCCTGACAGGTACATGTGCATGAGTCGAAGGTAGCCAGTGGAGGATCTTCTCGCCTTTACCCTTCCAGTCCTCGACTGAAGTGGAGACAAAGCTATAGCCTTTAGCGGTCTTCTTGAAATTGAGGTTCTCATGTAAGCGAACGAGTTCATCTTTCTTGATTTCCTTAAGGTCGGCATCCGCAAGCAGATACTTCTCTCCGCATGCGAACGAGCGTCCGCCCTTGATGTTGGAAGGATGCAAGTCTAATTCCACTTCACGCATCGGCGCCCCAGTCACAATGATTTCTTTAGGGTTCTCGACAAAATAATATCGCTTCGCGATAGGATCGACAACCTCTTTGTTGAAGAAGTTCAAGGTCTTGAAAAACTCAGAAGCCTCAACACTCTTATCAACAGCAGTAACGCCGTAGCTCTTGACCATTTTAGTCAGCGCTTCAGGTCTGTAGCCTCGTCGTCTCATGATCCTCAAGAAAGCGATGCGTGGATCTTCCCAGCTGGTATAGTATCCTTCAGCGATCTTTTGTTTGATCTCAGTTTTAGATAGGGGAAGCCCGTGGATGCTCACCAGTCCCGTATGGATGAATTCAGGGGGCGTCCACCCAAAAGCGTTATAGATGTACATCTGGCGCTGGGTATTATCCAGGTGATCCTTGCCGCGTATCACGTGGGTCATGCCCATGTCGTGATCATCAATCGCCACTGCGAAATTCATCAGCGGCCATGCGCGATACTTCTTCCCTTGTCGGGCATGTTCATTCTCATCGATGCGAAAGAGGGGGAAGTCGCGCATCGCAGGATTCTTATGGGCGATATCCGTCTTCATGCGAACCACAGCATCCCCTTCAGGAGTGTCGGTGAGCATGCCATGCCATTCTTTGACGTTCTGTTTGACAGCTTTCCCGCGGCAGGGGCAGGCAGTCTTGGTATCAGCGAGTTTTTTGAATTCTTCAGAACTGCAGTTGCAGACGTAGGCGTGTCCTTCCTCGACTAACTTAAGCATATGCGCATAGTAGATCTCCATGCGCTCAGATTGGATCTCCATTTTAGCGACATTTCCCTGCGTGAGCCATTGAGCGTCCTCATAGTGATACGCATAGGCTTCAGAGACGATCTTCTCGGGATTGGTATCGGAGATGCGAAGGATCATCTTGCCTTCGTATTGGCGGCAATATTCTGAATTCAAGATCAAAGGAAATGAGTGTCCGAGATGCAGATACCCAGAAGGCGAAGGTTCAACCCGCATCACCACTTTGCCAAAATCTCCATGAGGAAGGGGTTTCAATTCATCTTTGGGCCTATCAGTGCGCTTCTTCTCAAGAAGCTCAGGCGCGTGTTCTTCAATTTCGGCCACTTGCTCAGCGATCGTCAACTTATTGACTTCACCGACTGCCTTCTGGATGAGGGGCATAAGCGACTTGATCTCTGCTTTCCAATCAGGATAGTTCTGTAAGATGGCTCCGACAATATTGCCTGCAGAGGCCTTGCCTTCATATTTGACTGCATTGGCAAGCGCGTAATTGCGCGCCACACGCTCTTTGTTCATCAGTCCCAAAGAACCCCATCCTCTTTTTAAAGTCTATGGCTCATTAGCGACGCACCTCTCGTCCATAAGTCTTATATAGGATCCATTCGGTTTTCAAAGGATGGGCAAGAGGGGTGCTAAGGTCCCATCGACAAAGAATCTGCAGGCTGCGCAACCAACCCAAAAAGCGTTGGATCATCGTTTGCTCATCAACGTCCTGCTCTTGGTTCTCACCTTTATCGTTTTGCTGAATCTCTTCTTGGTCTATCGCATCACCTCAGGCCTTGCCCCTCAAGAGCGTCCTCAATTTGAATTCACAGAGATCAGGGACCCGGAATGCGCCTCATGTGATGATATCGCTGCTTTTTTTGAAGGGGACATTCTCCACGCAGAGAATCGTTCGATCCTGGACTACCATGATGCGCAAGCCTTCTTGCTCAAATACAACATCACGCGTGTCCCGGCGATGATTATCAAGACCCCGCTGCAGACAGCGATGTTTCCCTGGCCCTATGTCGAGGATGCGTATGTCGCCCAGTCTGATCCGCCCTTCATTGATCCTCTCTCAGGAGCGCTCAAAGGTGTGGTCAAGGCGACCTTACTTGAGGATCCTACTTGTCCTCGATGCGATGCGGCTAAAAAACTGCTCTCAGATATTCAGGCCATTGCAATGGTGGGAGAAGTAGAGCGACTATCTGGATCAGATGCTCAGTCGATCATCAGACAGTATGGTCTTACGCGTCTTCCAGCCTTGGTCTTGTCTGGGGATCTTGAGCAGTATCCTGTGCTTGTGCGACAATGGGGTCGGGTGGGTCACAGGGCCCAAGACGGCAATTTTGTGCTCGCCAAGACTCCGCCTCCCTATCGTGACGTGTCGACAAATCAGATAAGGGGCCTGGTGAATGTCACGCTTATCAAAGACCCTTCATGCTCTCCGTGTTATGATCCGATGCGGCATGTGGATTATCTTCGCGGATTGGGTTTGACCATTGAGGACATCCGTTCAGTCGACGCCTCATCAGAAGAAGGGCATGCCGTTGTACAGAGATACGCCTTGCAGGCTTTGCCGAGCATGATCGTGTCGTCAGAAGCCAAGGAGTATGGTTTCTTTGAAGAGGTCTGGGCTCAGCTGGGGACAAAAGAGTCTGATGGTTCGTTTGTGTTCCGTTCTCAAGCCGAGATCCCCTTGGCGCTGTATGTCCATCTCCCTTCAGGTGAGTTGAGGCAGGGTACTTGATGGCGCAGTGGTGGTCGGTTCCAGCGACAGTCGTATCTATCGTGCTTGGTCTTGCGTTGTTGATCAATCTGGTGATGCCCTCTCCAGAGCTCGCTTCTCCCACAACGGAGCATAATCCTGACTATGTGCGGCTTCCCTATGGCACGCATCCGGGGGCTCCAGTCACGCTCGTCGAATTTGTCGATTTGCAGTGTCCGTTTTGTTCAAGCACACATCCCACCATCGCTCGTCTACGAGAGGAGTTCGGCGATGATCTTAACTATGTGTTGAAGCATGCCCCTAATGGTGATATCCATCCTCAGGCGCTTCTTGCCGCAGTGGCTGCGCATTGTGCGCATGGGCAGGCTGCTCGTGATGACTTTGTGACAAATGCATTTGAGCATCAGGCAGACTTATCGTATCCTGTCTTAAGAGACATCGCGCAGGGCTTATCATTGGATCTTAAGGCATTTGATGAGTGCATGCGAAGTGACGAATCAAAACAAGCGATCGAGTCTGATCTGATGGAGGCTGCAAGGGTCGATATTCGTGGCACACCGACGATATTCATTAACGGCGCGAGGCTGGAAGGCTTGCAACAAGAGGCTCACCTGTATCAACTAATTGAGGCGATCATCGATGGATCACAGACAACACAGTAGGGATCGTCTGGGGCTCTGGGCTTTGTTCACCGGACTCTTGCATAAACACAAGGCCCGACTCTATCAGCCCTTGCTCTTAGACCTGGGGTTTTTCTTTGTTCTGGGAATGGTGGTGGGCGCTCTAGGTGAGCGTTTGCTTGAGGTCTTGTATGCTCTGGGCGCTGTGATCATCCGTTCTTCAGCTTCGGCGCTCGAGGCGCAGGATCTCTATGCGTCTTTGACTCCTCAAGCGCAGTCCTTGGGTTGGCAGGGGGCGTTTTTGCTGGTGACTATCCTCCTTGCAGTCTATGCGCTCTATGTCTGTGTTCATGGCATGATGTGGGCGGTCATTTCATCGTGGATCAGTCCCATTGACAAGAAGATCTATCTGAAGAGATTTGCGCAAGTGAATGTGCTCTGGGGTATGGGTGCCGTGCTGCTCTTGGCCTGGGCGATCTCTATTGAGTTGATGTCTAGAATTGGAGAGCGTCTCCCTGAAGGTCCCTGGTGGTTTGCGGCAGGGATCCTCCTCTACCTCTCTTCTCTATCCTACTCACTCTTAGGAAAAAATCCTGCGCTCCAGGCTTTGAGGATCTCGTGTCGTCTTGCCCTGCGCCCGCGGATCTTGGCTTCTGCTCTCGGCGCAGGAATTATCCTCTTTGTGCTTGACGCGACAATCAGGTTCTTGGGATCCTCAGCTATGGTGTTAGTGGGCGCTGTCGTCGCGGTCTTTGGGATCATCGCTTTGCTCCGTCTCTTTTGCGTCGTTCTCGTGGAGGTGCATCATGCTCGGTGAAACCATCAAGACTCTTCGTCGCCATCCTTTGCTGGGGCCAACACTCATCGGTATCAATGCAGGGTTCTTTCTCTTCGTGTATGGAGTCTACGTCCTCATCTCAAAGGTCATCGCGATTTCCCGCTCGACATTGTTTGCGCTGGCGAGTGGGGGCGCTGTGGAGAGATCACTGCTTCTGGTCCTGCTTGCCGTCCTGCTCCTGGGTCTTCCCTTGGTAGGATACGCTGTTGCGCGTCTGGGGGTCCTTCGCTCAATTGAGGCAGCTCATGGCCGCAGACTGGCGCCATGGGGTCAATTAGGCTGGAGACTGTGGTCGCTTCTCAAAGTGGCCTTGATGGGGGGCCTAGTGGTGACGGCCTGGCTCTGGACCTTGACCTTGGTGCGTCAAGAGCTGATCGGGAACCTGGGTCTGATATCTGGAACTGTTTTATTGGGCTTTTTTTATCTCTGCGTGCAGGCGTTGGCGCTGGTCAATCCAAAAGAGAAGCCTATCAGGGCCTCGCTGGATATTATGCCTCTGCTCTTGAGATCATCGTGGCCGTTATTGGCATCATCAGTAGGCGTAGGGCTCATCCTTGTCGGGGGCTTTTATCTGGGGGGCAGTATTTGGGCTGGTTCTTTCTCCAAGGTGGTTTACGTGACCACCAAAGAATGGGCTCGCTATGTGTTCTTGTTTAGGGCAACGCTGATCTTGGCAGGTCTTGGTGTAGTCTCGTTTGCTCAGGTCTACTATGAGCGTCTGAGGCCAGACTTGCACAAGAAGGTCGGTTCCCAAAAATAAGAACATTTTTATAACCGCAAAGCCGATTAACTGCCATGTTGTCTAGTCAAAAGGTCCTTGTGGTTTTAGTGCTCCTCTTTGCCTCGGCGGGTCTGCTCTTCGCGTTGTGGGATTATGGTTTGCCAACGGGTGCGGCAGTCGCAAGGGGTGTTCCTCCAGAATATCAAAAGGG
>DATDXB010000183.1:0-2401 GCA_035289465.1 Candidatus Nanoarchaeia archaeon | reverse complement strand
TTGGCGATATTCAGCCAGACGGAGGACTTGTCGCCAAGGGCAATGCGGGTACGTTTGTCACGCCCATCATCAACGGAAATTACTTCCTGACTCTCTTCCATGAACTCACCGATCATATCTTCTACTCTGTCAGCGGCGTTGAGGCCTACAATTCTACCTACCCCCCTGCTGAAGAGACGCCATTCCCTCTCGAACATGATCTGGTCATCAACCAAACCCAGCGCGGAGCTTATGTGAACCTCATCGACGTCCCACGACAACTACAGTTCCCCCACTTCGCTGATATCGACCTTGACGGTGTGCCTGATCAGATTGACGCCTGTGAAGATACCGCCGCAGGGCAGGACTTCACCATGGTCATTACAGTGTTCAATTTCAATGAACCATACGTCTTTAACGACAACGGGGCATTACCCATCATCAATACATCTCTTGCTGATCTTGTCGACGTCATCACTGAAGATAATACGGCCCTGCTCGCTTCTGGCACCCTTGCTACGGCAAGCGGCCCTGTGACCTATCATCAATACCTCCGCTTCAATGAAAGCAGCGGACCTGACGCCTTTAACTCGGGCTTGAAGATGGTCTTCGGGGAAGATGAACGCGATGAAGAAGGGAATTTCCTCTTCGCGAATGATGGCGACATCGTCTTTGAATACGAGCTCGAGTTTGAGAACGGACTTAGGTCGTCTCTTGACGCACAAGGGAATCTTCTTGATCTCAATGGAAGTATAATCACGTTGTTGGGGATGAAGTTTGTCATCACTCAATCCGTTATCGAGGGAGCGACCCTTAAGTTAGTCTTGTTGGGCGGTCAGGTCACAGACACTCTTGATGCGGGCGAGACAAAGACCTATATCCTTTCTGATAAGACCTATGAAATCCGCGTTGATTCCACAATCACCATCCCTGGAAGGGTGGACTTGGTCATCAATGGAGAGCGGTTGTTGGTAAGTCCTAACATGCAAACTGTGCTAGCCGATGGCACTGCCCTAGGGGTTATCGATGTCCACAATGATCCAGTCCCCTCAGCCACCTTTGTCTTGGAGCCGGTATCTCTTGTCTTTACAGATTCCTTTGCGAACACTAACTTTGAACTCGGCGCCTATGTCAATGGTGTCATCGAAGATGCCAGTGTCTCGATGCGCGGAGTCGTCTCAGGGAGCGCCTTTGAACTCAACACCATCAAGTACCGCCTGACTGCAGATAGTCCTCTGGGAGAAACTTACATCAAGGAAGGCAAGGGCTTACGTTCTGAGACCGATGAACCTGAAGGCATGCTTACGCCTAACTGGGACATCGTCTTTGCAAGCGACAACCAGATCACCTTCTCACTGAATGATGGAGTCTCAGAGCCTGTGACTGGATTCACCATCCAGCTCACTGGCGGATCATTTAGTCATACCGACAACACGGTCACAACGACCACTGCCGTCGACTCTTTTGGCTGTTCCTGCACACAGAAGAACTGCGCCGCAGAAGGCCTTGGCTGTATCGAAGAGTTCGGACAAGCCATCTGCGCCGCCACTTGCACTGATGGAGTCCAGAACGGAGGAGAGGCAGGTGTCGATTGCGGTATGACTTGCGGAGTTTCTTGCGGGCCCAATGCATGCTTTAATCCAGGACAATGCGTAGGTACAGCCCCAGGATATTGTTCCGGCACCCTTGAAGTCGTCAATAACTGCCAGCAGTGCGGTTGCCCCTCAACGCAGATCTGCACCGGGCTTAACACCTGCGCAAACACCTTGCCTGGTCACTGTAGCAATGGTGCGCTTGATGGCGATGAACGCGGAGTCGACTGCGGAGGCTCCTGCTTTGGATTATGCCCTGGAGATCCCTGCGAATTCCCCGGCTCTTGTATGGCTGCACAACTGGCATTCTGCAGTCTTGGCTCTACGGGAGGAACTCTTGCTGACGCGTTTGAACTGCGAGGAGCGGCAGGGACTTATTACCAAGTGGCTACAGGTGCTCAGCGCAGTGAGGTGCTTGATGCCCTTGATCGCGCGAATCTCAACTTGCTCATCGTCGATGCCAAGACAGAAGACGGACTGCTCGGCTATCTGAGTACCGTGGGACCCACCGCAAATCCCAACTGGCCTGAGGGCGAGCCTGTCAGAGAATCGATTGATATGATGCACACTGAGGGACTCTTTGTCGGCACACGCGTATCTGTAGGTCAAGACCGCTCGTGGCTTGCCGCAAACCCACAAGACCAGATCGTCGGCGATTGGGTCAACTTGTGCAGTCAAGCCTATGGAAACTACATCAGCGCTATCGTCGCAGAACTCGCAGGTCTTGGACCTGATGTCATCGTGCTTGACTTCTTCAGAGGTCCTGATGTCGCAGATGGATCCACAGGACCACTGACGTGCGCTGGCGGCGATGCCTACTCCACGGCTCT
>DATDXB010000182.1:0-2918 GCA_035289465.1 Candidatus Nanoarchaeia archaeon | reverse complement strand
ATCGAAGATAAATGTTATTGGTTTTATCGATATTCTTGATCTCGACAAATTCATTGGGCTTGTGGATCGAAGCCTTAGTTCCTGCCCCAAAGACCAGGGTTGGAATTCCTGCCATTCCAAAGAAGATGGCATCATTCGATCCAGTAGTATATTTCTTCTGGGTGATTCCTATTTTTTCAAAGACCATAACAAAGGGATGAGAATCATCAAGTAGGTAAGGTTTAGTCTCAGAGATGACCTGAATTGAAGGATCACTCGTAAGGAGAGTTACCATGTCGTCATGGCAAAGCGAATTTGTTCGTATGTCTCCTTTGGCGACACAAATGTCAGGGATGACGTTTACTGAACTGCCCCCTTGAATTACCGTGGGACAAGCAAATGTTGCCGGACCGAGCTTGTCGCAGAACTTATTGTTCTTCTTGAACTCTCCTTGTAGGGAATCGATTGTGTTCACTAATTTGATGACTGCATTTTCACCTTCTTCTGGGCGTGAAGAGTGAGCTGATTTGCCCTGAGCAGTGATCTCAAAGAAGATGTTCCCTTTATTGCCCAACTCGACATATTCACCATCTGTTGGTTCGCACAAGACACAGAAAACCTTGTCGTAAGTATAGTTCTTCTTGAAATAATCGACAAATGTCTTGCTTCCACTCCCATCAATCTCCTCTTTTACGACAAAGGCCAAGAAGACATCGATGTTCGTTTTTGCGAGGTCATCGAATATGTCCATGAGCAGAGCTATGGATACCTTCTCATCGCCGATACCAAGTCCAAAGTACTTACCATCAGATTCGGAAAGTACCAACGGATCGGTCTTCCAGAGAGAGGCATCTCCAGGTCGCACAGTATCCATATGGGCGTTGAAGATGATGGCATTCTGAGAGCCTTTCTTGATATGCGCCATGACATTTCCTTCATGTTCGATAATGCTTGCGCCTTTATCGACAAAGTATTTCTTGATCGACGTAGCTAACTCAATTTCCTTCCCCGAGAAAGAAGGGATGGCTACAAGTTTTTGGAGTAGAATCTTGAGGCTCATGCTATCACGACCGGAACGAATAGCTTGTGATGCTCGTCAAAGATATGACCTGGATACACAATCGAGACTTCTTTGCCCTGTTTGATGTGTTGTTGTAGAGCGATTTTCTGCTCAAGGTCGGTAGGATCCAACAGAAGAGTGGGATCTTGCATCTCTTGTGAACTTCCAAAGATAGACTCAATGCCTTCCTGATCAACGGGATGATGATAGATGAAAGTGTTCCACTGGTCGTTATGGGCTGGCGTGATTGCCGATACTAGTCGGAGAGCTGCGATTCTTGTGTGCAGCCTCACTGAATCATTCTCATATTGAGCTACTCCTTTGAGATGATGTGCTTGATAGACTTTCAATGCGAGCAGTTTTGTCAAAAGACCAAGTCCAGCACCCTTTATGAGAGAAGCACAAGTATGGCCGATCCAGACTCCGCCTGGACTAGGAATGGCACAATATTCCGAGATAGGGATCAAGCTGGTATATCCGGTAGCGATATCAAATTTCTTCGTGAGATCTGAAGGGCATTCCCCCAGATTCTTCGCAAGACCGACTATAGCGCTTGGCAAGGCGGCGCAATCAAGTCCGACCCACTTGGGCATCGCAAGATCCTTGTTCCCATACGACAGACCATCAAGCTGGTTTAACAGGTCGACAAAGACGCCATTCTGGGGATCAGTGACCTCAATAGGTCGGGCTTTCTTTCCAAATGGCACGATATTGAAGTGAGGAAGATTCTCAGACTCAGTGAGGACATATATCTCATAATCTCCCAGTATCGCATCCAGTTTGGTAGTCATAGGTCTTGGCCCCACCCAGTAAGGCACATTCCTTATTGATGATAAACGAGATTTATAGAGATGTTGACCTGGGCTAGACAATTTAGACAAATATGTTCTATTTAGAACATTTATGCATATATTTATAAAACGCAGGCATAGAGAGAGGGATATGGAGGAGACAACGACCCACCTAACAATCGCTTACATCAAAGAGCGCCCTGATGTCAAAAGCTGTCTCAAGAAGGGGCTCATTAACTATTCCTCTCTAGCTCGGCTTATTTCAAAGGACTTGGATATCGAGAAGAAAACATCCAAGGAAGCGATTCTTATCGCTGCGAGAAGGTTTCGTGAGAGACTCAAAGAAGACGTAGTGCAAGAGAAGAGAATAAAGGACTTACTCGCAAGATCAGAGATAGAGATCAAGAACAAGATCGTGGTCCTTGTATTCTCCAAAAGCATGAATCCCGATAAGATCGAGGCCCTTCAACAAAAGGTCAGAAAAGAAGCAGGGACTTTCTACTTTCTCGAAGGATCTGACAACTATACCCTCATCACTCAGGAGAAATACCTATCGACCGTCGAAAACTTGAACAAACAGCACATAATCAAGACAAGCAATAATCTTGCGCTGATCATGTTTAAATCTCCTAAGGAGATTGAGCAGGTGATGGGGGTCATTTCATTCCTTAGCTCGCTCTTCACAGAACATGGGATAAACATTGTAGAATTGGTGTCTGTGTGGACAGATACGCTCTTCGTTGTTAATGCGAATGATGTGACCAAGACTATGGAATTCCTGAGGTTTTAGCGATATGCGCGAGGCCCTAGTTAAAGCTTCACTTCAACCCAGTTCGAACTCATACCGAGGTTTATATATTCCCCAGCCCATCAAGTTTCCATCACGATGCAAAAGGTGAAACTCATGAACAAACTCACGACTCTAATATTGGCGCTGATGCTGCTGATCGCAGCCTGCGAACCGATGACGTCATCGTACCCTACGTACCCTTCTAAGCCAGTTCCAGTCTATAGGCCCGGAACGGCTACTGCTGATTTGGCTGAGGCAACACAGGAACTCAGGACCTTTGCCTCTATTGAGGAGCTCA
>DATDXB010000181.1:0-2685 GCA_035289465.1 Candidatus Nanoarchaeia archaeon | reverse complement strand
ATACAGACCATGGTAGATATTGGGCTGGCGATTTTGAGACAGGCGCGAAAACTCATCCCAATCACACCACCAAATACGATCGATTGGACAGTGATCTTCACTATGCATTATGATGCACTCCACCAGTTTACCGATGCATTTTTGCGCTTTGATCGCATCAAGAGCAGCAATCACCAATGCCTCTTCGCATATCTGTGTGAGAAACACCCCGAACTCGAGTTTGACTGGGGCTTCCTTGAAGAAATCCGGACAAAAAGAAACGGTGTGCATTACTATGGGACCCCTGTCAGTCATAGTGAATGGAAAAGAAGAGAACTCCAAATCAACCTCTACATCACCACGCTGAGAAAAGCAATTGAGCAAGCACTTCTCCGAGAACGAGGAAACGGGGATGATGACTGCGCTTGAAGTCAGACCATAAGCCATTCCTAGGCCTCATCTTTTTAAGCAAATGAATCTTCTTGGCGTTATGCGTAATGCACCTTATCTCGCCGCAGCTCTCCTGCTTGCAGGATGTCAATCACCTTCTGTTCCTAGCGAGAATCCGTCACAGAATTTACCTCAATCATCTTCGCAGACACAGACCCAAGTTCCGCAACAGCCATCCCGCTACAATGAAGTCATCTCCTATCTCAGCCAATTACCGCGATCTGATCTTGAAGGATTCTTTGATATTGATGTGTATAAGGGATATCATGCTTCTTTCCAAGGACAGCAAGTATCTTTGACGCCCGTCCAGGATCCCTTTGTGGTAGAATATCAGCAGTATGCTGACGAACTTTCTCGAGGAGAGATCGGCAATGCGGGCAGAGTCAACAACGAACTGCGCCGTATGAGCCAGGGTAGGACCTATGTTGGGGTCTGGGACGGTGTGCGTTATCGTCTTTCAGATGCGGATCATCAGCGTCCTTATTTGAGGGTGGTGAAGCTCATTGATGACTTGCGCGGGGAACTTGATCGTTTCGCTGCGTCTCACACAAGACAAAGCCAGGAGATTGTCCAACTCCGAGATGCTCAATCTCGCTGTGATCCAAGTATGCTTGAGCCCTTAGAGGAACGCATACGCAGTCTGGAGTTTCAGATCGCTGAGCCATTCGCCTATTCACGACCCAGAGATCTCAAAGAACAGCTGGACTTCTTCAGACAAGAGCTGATGGAGCGATATGTCGAATTCCCTCAAGCCCCCCGAGGAGGAGTCAGAGTTGTTTTTGAGGCTTATGCTTCGCGGTTCAGGAGAGAGGACATTCGTAGAAGGATAGGTTCTCAGCAAGAACTGACGATCCTCATCGAAAATCCGAGGAGCGCTCACTTTGTGTTCCGCGTCTTCAGCAATGGTCGAATGATCGATTCAGCTGAGCGTTCAGAGTGATTCCATTTTATTGACGCCGATCCTGTTTCTTCATGTCCCAATACTGGTCTGACTTGTTGAAATATTCTTCTTGGACAAGGATCATTTTTGCGCAAAGAGCGACGCTAAAGGTGATGAAACCTACGATAGTCGTCAGGTAAACAAAGCTGGAATCTGTCTCATGGTCTTGGGCGTAGTTGACAAAGTAACAAAGTGGTCCGTATTGCATGATATCAAGCGCAGTCCCAGCAATGGGCCAGAAGATCTTTGCGCTAATGATGGCGCTCAATTTCGAGAGTTCATAGCCTCCAGCCAAGCCTCCGCCAGGTAATGCAATCTTCCACCCAAGTAAGTAATATGGTTCCCGCTCCATTTGAAGGTTTAGATCTATGCCTGCTCGTTGTTCTAGAGATTCGTCTGGTTGTGGCATAGTCGCTAAAGGTCCTCGATAGATTTAAAGATAGTTATTTCATAGCCAAGACCATGAAAGTCAAGGACCCTTCGTGTGGCATGCCTGTAGACACCGCTAAGGCAAAGTTCTCGCTCATCGATGGGAAAAAAACATGGTATTTCTGTAGCTCCGAATGTAAGAAAGCGTTTATTCTCAGGCCCAATCATAAAACGATGGATCACGAGGCCCATGAGATCATACCGACGACCAATTCGACGCAATCTTACGCGGTCCACGTATCGGGAATGCATTGCGCGAGTTGTACTGTCGGTATCGAGAAGGCTGTGCGCAAGGTTCCGGGTGTCTCCGAGGTGTCGGTCAACTTCGCCACAGAACGTGCGCAGGTGAGTTATGATCCACGACGCGTTTCGACTCAAGAGATCGACAAGGCCATTCGCTCTGCGGGATACCAGGTGGTCAGTGCCGCGCCTGCGCAGGGAACACTGCTCGAACTCAAAGTCATAGGCATGGACAACCCTCATTGCATGAGCACCGTTGACAAGGGGCTCTCATCGCTCAAGGGAGTCATATCAAAAGAATTGACCATTACCGAGAAAGCACGTATCGTCTATGATCCTGCACAGGTGACGCAGGACCAGATACTCAAGATAATCACATCGCTGGGCTACAAACCCATTGCGCAAGAAGCGGTGGACACAGAGAAGCTTGAGCGTGAACGCGAGATCCACAGCCTCAAGATGCGCACGTCGCTTGCGATGGCCCTTTCGCTTCCTCTGGTCTATGGTGCGATGGCTCCCGCGATGGGCTTGCCGATGCCTATGATCGACGTCAAGGTGATGGCATTATTGCAGGTGCTCTTGGCCACGCCTATCATGATTGCCGGCAGCCAATTCTTCACGCGAGGGGTATCGGCAGTGATCCGCAG
>DATDXB010000180.1:0-6121 GCA_035289465.1 Candidatus Nanoarchaeia archaeon | reverse complement strand
TGTGCCGACGACCAAGAGAGCAAACAGATACGTGGATCCAACCCGTAAGATATAATCTCGGGTGAAGTGTTGCATGTGCTCTTTGTAGGACGCATAATAGACGAAAAAAGAGACAAAGCCGATAGACAAAACCATAAGCGAAAAGACGTTGATCCAGGGAAGATACGTGCCCAAACGCCAGGCTTCCTCTGTGAATCCTACGGGGACGGCAAGCAGTGAGGCGCCCATGATGACCTGCATGAGATCCTTGAGCGTGAACTCGACGTGGAGCAGATTGGTCCTTGTGTGGGTCTCCCTGCCCTTCTCGTCAAAGGATTGGATGACCTCGTGCAGATGGCCATTGAGCCGGATATAGCTGACCTTCTGGCGACTTACTTTCTGATGACGAGGGCCAGACTTTGAGAACATGGGTAAAACACCTGCGCGACAGGTTTTTAATCGTTGTCATCGGCAAGGGAGTCATGGACTTTGTGAATAGATGGGGAAATCCTCGGATCGTGACAGGAATCGCTCTTCTTGCTATCGGGCTTGCGCCCGTGATTTCTCTTGCGTACCAGCACAGCAGCCAGTATCTGCTCTGGTTTAGCAACCACACGTTTTTGGTGATGGGCATTGCGGTACTCTTGCGATTACGCTCTCTTGCCACTGCGGAACTTGCGCTAGGGGCTATTGCGGAATTGGTCTATAGCGTCGATATGATCGCGACGTTAGTGCTCGGACATTCACCGACTGGCATCACAAATTACCTGTTTGTGAATGGAGTCTTTGATATGAGACAGCTCTACAGTTTCCATCATCTGTTGTTCTTCCCTGCGGCCTTGTTGTCGATTCATGTTCTTGGAGGACCTGCACGTGATGGTTGGATCTGGGGACTCTTCCATGGACTTGTGATGTGGGGACTGTCGTGGGCTCTTGTTCTTGGGAAAGGTGTCGGCGAGAACCTCAATTGCGTGCGCGAAGCCTGCGTGATGGATATGCCTCTGTATTTCTTGACGTGGCCCTTGTTGATGGGAATTCAGCTTGTGTTGGTGCATCGATTGGTGATGTGGTGCTGGCCGAAGAATCATCGAGAAAGTTTGTGAGGTCTGAACTTTAAATCAGGATCAATCGCTTTTAGGGTTTTATCGATAGTTCCTTGATCTTCCTTAATCTTCCCATCATAAAAAAGGAAGGGGATACCTAAAATCGCAGCAGTACCGATGTGAATCTGGTCTCTTTGAAGGCAACGACAGCCAGACGCCATAAGCCCTTGAATGACTTCAATATACAATGGTTCCCCCATAGGTATCTCGACGATGTTCATGTTGCTTAGGATTTTCCAATTGGCATTAAGCCACGACTTTGCATGTGGCTCGCCAGCATCTTTCACAAGGCGCTTTAGAACCTCCCCTAAAATAAGAGGAGTCACCGTGATTATATGCCTATTGCCGTGGTCCTCAATATAATTACGAGCCTCATCAGCATACTGACCCTCCAGGGTTTGTAGTAAAAATGAAGCATCAACTAACACCGATGGATGGGTGCAGTTGCAATCCTTGAGTGTTGGCGCTTTGCAACCACTGCAGAATTTGTGAACCTGTTTGTGCCTGCAAACCATGGTCTAACCTCATCAAAGAAGATTATGGTTGCTCAGAATACCCCAGGCCACGTCAAAATGAGTTCGATTATTCAAATAATCATGATTTTTGACTAGTTCATTGAAAATTTCATCTTTCGTTTTTTTGTTTGCCCCATTCCAGAATAAAATATCCGCCAATAATTCAAATTTAATCTCTTTAGCGGTCTTCTCCGTTGACTTATCAAAGATCGCCAATATAGACTTAACCTTCTCAATAGCGGCCTTCTCTTTTTCCGAGAAGCTTACACTACTAGGGCTGACATCCAGAGCGGTGCCTATCTCGAAGGCATCTGCTGCAAGCTTCCTAGAATAAGGCCCGTACAAATACCAAGAATAGGAATATTTGTCGAGGCCTGGGTAACCCGACTTCTTTAAGAGAAATATTGTTTTTTGCACACGGATTCGTTCGAGTAGGTTATTAAGATTGAAGTCAAAATGCTTCCAAATCTTGAGTAGAATCTCATTCGCCATAATGTTTGTATACCTTGCATTCTTTAAATAGGTTTGGTGGATAAATGTCCTCTGGCGAGTGGCCATCACAACCCTTAAATAGCGCTCTTGGGGGAAAATGGCTATGGCCAAGAACTTTATCGTCAAGCTCACGTCAAAACCAAAGAATCCTATCGTCATCGAGGGATTCCCTGGCTTTGGGCTTGTCGGCACGATTGTGACTGAGTTCTTGCTTGACCATCTCAAGTGCGAACAAATAGGTATGCACTACTTCCCCCGATTACCTGCGACCGTAGCCATCCATGAAGGCAAGATGGTCCCTCCACTCTCTGTCCACTACAACAAGAAGTATAATCTGGTTATCGTGCACTCTATTGCTGGCACCCAGTTGATTGAATGGGATGCCGCGGACTTGGTGCTTGACATCTGCGAACAGCTCAACGCCAAACACTTGATATCCATTGAAGGTGTAGGAGCCGCAAACCCCGAGGATGAACGCGTGTTCTATCACACCAACGAAGCGGAACTTGCCAAGAAGTATGAGCGCATCGGCGTGGAATCGCTTGGAGAAGGCATCATCGTCGGTGTGACCGGAGCGTTGTTGATTAAGGCTGACAGGCCGATGAATTGTCTTTTTGCCGAAACGCATTCCAAACTGCCTGATGCTCGAGCTGCTGCTAAAGTTATAGGGGTCCTCGATAAGATCTTCGGCTTTGAGATCGACCCAAAGCCCCTCTTGAAGCAGGCTCAACAATTCGAAGAGAAACTCAAGAACATCATCGCCAAAGCAGAAGAAGCCCAGGAAGAAAAAGAGAAGAAAATGATGGGCGAAAAACCACGATATCTAGGATAAAACGTTGAAGAAGCCCGGCTGGGAATATCAAAAGACGACCTCAAGAAGAAAGAGCATATCATCCCCACTTCATTTTCATCATCCATAGGAGTCCCCTTACCTGTATAATAGTAAGTCTCGTTAATTCTGGAACTTTTAGCATAGGAGTACTCTGTTGTTTGTGGACGAGACTGACTATGCAGCAAATCTCTCCAATGTTTAACAATGAGATTTGCTTATTAGTCAAGGACAACTAGGATTCAGTTATTTCTGTCCTTGACGAGAGCTCCGCGCATCCAAGAATGCCTGAGCATGTCTCTTTGATTCAGCACTCGTCCTTGTGTCGGCCAGAATGACTTGGGCAATCTCGATGCCCACCGTCACGTAACTCGGATGTGCATGTGAAGGCATCGTCACCAGGTTTGAGGATGGGAACAAGTCGCTGTAGGCAGGGGGTAGCTGTGGCGTGGAGACAACATCAGGCTCTAGCTGTTGTCTTAGATCTTTTATGAGCCACTCTCTGTTTGGATCCCTAAATTCGCTGCTCTGAAGGGATGCGAGCAGGCGCACCGTTGATTGACGGAATGCCGCGTCTGATTCCTTATCTGAGCGGATGGCAGGATTTCTTGCTTCCGCCCAGGACCACCCCGCATATATGCGATCCGCGATTTCAGAATCCCCTTGTCGCATCGCTTGAACCCTTGATGCTATTCTGGGGTCTGCAGTGATGTCAAGAATTCTTTCCCTCAGGATCGGATCTACATCCTCCTCGCACCTGCTGTAGCCTGCAAAGATAACAGAATCTATGCCTGATGGACCATGTTCAATTATAAAACCATCAGCGTTCCACTCATGATTGGTCCCACAAAAGAGCTCATTTCTCACAGAAAAGTCATCAGGATATAGATCCCTAAAACGATACTGCGGGTTCCTGAGACAGCCGACCCATTCATCGAATGTCTTATTCGGCTGGGATTCTAACGGAAGATTGGGATTTGTATCCCCAGAACCCAATTCAATCACCGAAGCACACCAAGCGTCATAGAGCAGATGACCATCTGAAGAGAGAAGCTTGTGTTTGACATCAAGGACAGCATCTACGGGATTTTGTCTCTTGGCGTCTGCCCGACAGACGAGTTCGTACTGCATCATTGCCCAAGCGAGATGAGGAGGTCGCGGTCTAAAATAATCAAGATTCTCAACTACCAACGTCAAGACTCGCGCCCCTAACTCTTCACTCACGGACATCAGTGAGCAAGAAACCTCTGAAGTTTAAGAATATTGTGGACCTGATGACTTGGAGTGCATCTGATATGATCAAACTTCTCTTTGTGCATCATCGCCAAAGCAGAAGAAGCCCAGGAATAAAAAGAGAAGAAAATGATGGGCGAAAAGCCACGGTACCTCGGATAAAACGCTGTTCTATTGTGTCCTGTCAAGTTGAAGTAGGGAAAGTTTATAAATAATCTTCCCTATCAAAGAAATATGACTGAACTTATCTTAACGTGCATCATCACCAAGGAGAAGGGCCGATATGCTTCCCAATGTCCAGAATTAGATGTGGCCAGCATGGGTGACAGTCCTGAAGAAGCACAGAAGAATCTCCAGGAAGCGATCGCAGGCCATCTTCAAGTCGCCCGCGAAGAAGGATTGCTCGATCCCATTCTCGAACGTCTAGGCATATCAAAAGACGACCTCAAGAAGAAAGAGCATATCATCCCCACTTCATTTTCATCATCCATAGGAGTCCCCTTACCTGCATAAGATGGGAAAGCTCCCCATTCTTTCTGGAAAAGAAATTATCTCTGCACTAAAAAGAGCCGGATTTGAAGAAAAGCGCCAGACAGGTTCACACGTCCACCTTGTCGGAATCCATCAACAACGAAGAGAGAAGACCCTCGTCACCGTTCCCTTGCACGGCAACAAAGAAGTGCTGCCCAAGACACTATTGTCGATTCTTAGACAAGCAGGACTGACTAGGGGCGAATTTGAGAAACTGCTCTCTTAGAAACACAGGCTCAACAGTTCGAGGAGAAACTCAAGAACATCATCGCCAAAGCAGAAGAAGCCCAGGAAGAAAAAGAGAAGAAAATGATGGGCGAAAAGCCACGATACCTCGGATGACTTTGTGTCTTGCAGAACTAATCTTGTAATTTTTTGATGAATTCATCCCTGATCGCAGCCTTCTTCTCTGGACGAAGATGGAACAGGGCCTTCTTGATCATCTTCTCAGAGATGGTGAATATGTAGTTTAGTTTGATAACACTGTCCTTAATTGCACCATCTTCTTTTGTGAGAGTAATCCCTTCCATCTGAGTATTGCTCGTTACTCCCGCTACTACCACATTGCCAAAGTCCTCAAACAACACCACCGCAGGGCGAGTCTTCACCTCGAAGGTATCCGTGAACTGAAGCTCTGCGAGAATGACTTCTCCGAATCTACGCACGTTCCCATTCCTCGTCTTGTTTGTTGTCCCAGAGTTCCTTCATCTTCGCCTGTTGGATCTTATGCAAGAATTGGTCGTACTGGTTCTGCTTTTTCGATTGAAGGAATATGTTCACCATTCGGTTGAGCAATTCGTTATAGGTTTGCCGCGGGTACTCCTTGGCTTGCTTGAGTAGCCCGATGACCTCCTTATCGAGTTGTATAGTTGATAGGTGTTGCATCAATAATCAATTATGTAAGAGTTATATAAATCTTTCTTTCGTTGCGAATGCGCAATCGAAGGTGCTGACGTATTGAAGGCGGTGTCCGCCAGCTTTTTAAGCCATCAGTTTTCAGCTTAGGAAATGAGTGGAGACCGATCGCGTTATACTCTTGATGATATGCTCATATCCAGGCGAGAGCCTTCTAAGAGAGATAGCCCGCTTGCGACTGCAGCGATGCTTGCCCTGATCATCAGCCCCTGCGTCTTGACCATGACAGCTCCCACGATCATGACGTACATCCACACAAATCACCCCTCTACCTATCAAACCATCATGTCCTATCTTGAGACGAGATGAAGACCATGGCATATCAACCACCATCACAACCACAAGATCCGCGCGCCAGCGCCTTTGCGCAGGCAGCGAACCGCTTTTTCGCATCTATCGACGGATATGTGAGAACTGAATGTGGCCGTCTACAGTCCCAACCAGCCCTATCGGCGAGAGATATCGTCAATTTGGGCAATGGACTTGAGACCTATCGACAAACAGCCTATACTCGGTTCCTTACC
>DATDXB010000179.1:0-11591 GCA_035289465.1 Candidatus Nanoarchaeia archaeon | reverse complement strand
CATTGATGGCTCCGACCGTCAGGGCGTGTTCGGCGCATCCTGGGCTCCAGATACTATTATTTTCAGGTCCGCTGTTTCCAGCAGGAATCACGACAAGCGTCTTATTGGATGCCTTGTTTACTGCGATACTCATCGAATCCGTCCCGCTGCAATTGGATACTTGAGCGCCGAGCTCAGCAAGTACGACATCGGCGCTCTTATTGACTGCCCATTCCAGCGCCGCGATGAATGCTGAAGGAAGCGGTCCGTCATCACCGATCTTTCCGTTGAGGATAGTCGCCCCAAAAGCGATGCCCTTGTAGGTCGAGTCTGTACATGCGATGATGCAGGTGGTGTGGGTGCCGTGGGAGATGGGTGACGTGTCATCGGCGGTGTTGAAGTCGCTAAAGAACACGTGCTCTTCTCCCCAGTTCACGCCGGCAAATCCGGAGTGGCTCTTGTTGATGCCTGAGTCAAGGACGGCGACTTTCACGCCGCTTCCATTGACTCCGAAGTTGGCAAAGGCAAGATCGCCTTTGACTTGTGGTCGTGAGGCGTCGAGGGGGAAATTGGCTGGATCATCAGCTTCCACAAAGGTCACGTCCGCTAATTGCGACAAAGGCACAAGCGCTCTTCCAGGACATGTGGCTGCGAGTCCGTCGATGAGCGAGTACACAAAGGTGATCTCGCATCCTTGAGCCCTGATGACGTTAAGCAACGCCTCGCCAGAATGCCCATTAGTCTGAATGACTACCTTGACAGACTCTTGAGATTCCCTGCCGATGAGCCGCCCATCAAGCCGATTGTTGGCTTGTTCAGGGACTGCAAATCCGCTGAGGACAAAGAGCGATATGATGGCGACGATTCCGACTAGTGTAGAGAGCTTTCTTAGAGCGCTTCGTTGGTTTGGCAACACACTATTCACCCCCAGATGAATGACTGGTCTTTCACCCCATACTTGGGACGAAAACATGATTTTACATAGAATTCACAGATATAAATGTTTCTTTTTTAAAGATCAGGCCGTATTTCTCTCGTTCGCAACACAATCACAAAGTGAGTAGTAAATATAGACATATTAAGTATTATTATTACAAATTAAGGATTATCCCCATTGTAATTCCCTGATTCCCGAGAGGAACGCAACCTTTATAAACAACCGCAAACACACTTTCATTAACGCATTCTAACAGCGTGGTTTGATTAATGATGGAACAGATGCAAACGGGCACTACAACCGTAGGTATTGTCTGCAAGGATGGCCTTGTGCTGGCAGCAGATAAGAGAGTCACCGCAGGGTACCTCATAGCGAACAAGAAGTTCGTCAAGGTCCATCAGGTGGCGGACAAGATCGGTCTCACCATAGCAGGCTTAGTATCCGACGCCCAACTTCTCACCAAATTAGTCAGAGCAGAGATCAAATTAATGGAGATCCAGACGCACAGAAAGCTCACCGTCAAAGAAGCATCAAATCTCTTGGCAGGCATGAACTACTCAAACATCCGCAGACCGTCAATGGTCGCGGGTATCGTTGGCTTTCTCATCGGAGGCCATGATGATCAGGATGGATTCACACTCTATAATATAGGCATTGATGGCAGTATCATCAAAAAGGATGACTATGACAGCGAAGGTTCAGGCTCAGTCTTTGCCTTGGGTGTCTTGGAATCTGATTACCGTCCAGGTCTCTCTACAGAAGAAGGCATAAAACTTGTGCAAAGAGCAGTCAATGCGGCCCTTCAAAGAGACGCAGCGACCGGCAACGGCATTGATGTCTATGTGATCAATGAGCAGGGCACCAAGCACGTGCTCACAAAGACCATCGACACAGGCCTCCAACTTACGCGTTAGAGAGTGAATAATACTAAACTTACTCGAAATTCCCAATATTACCATTCTGGGAATACTACAACATGGCAGATATCATAAAAGAACTCCTAAAGATAGTCCCTAAGGACAAGATCTCAGAGACCGCCTTTGAGGGCGCGAATATCGTGCTCTACACAAAGGATAAGGACTTCTTCCTAGATAATGGTGGGATCGTAAGAGAAGCAGTACGAGAATTCAAGAAGAGAATCGAACTCAGACCGGATCCCGAGATCGCCTTAGACAGCGAAAAGGCGGAGAAGATCATCACAAAGCTCATTCCAGAAGAGGCAGGCATCACCAATGTCTTCTTTGACAAACACCGATCAGAAGTGGTCATTGAGGCACAAAAGCCAGGTCTTGCCATCGGCAAGCAGGGCGCGATCCTCAAGGAGATAAGAGAGCAGGTCTTCTGGGTCCCCTTGATCAGGCGAGCTCCGGCTATAAAATCAGAGCTCCTTGAGAACATCCGCGCAGTCTTATACAACTCAGCTGATGAGCGCAAGAAGTTCCTTGACGCGACAGGCCATCGTATCTATGATGGTTGGATCCGCAACCAAAAGACGGATTGGGTCCGTCTCACCTATTTAGGTGCGGCAAGGCATATCGGTCGTTCGTGTTTATTCCTGCAAACGCCAGAATCCCGCATCATCATGGATTGTGGTATTGATGTCTCATCTCATGACGAGCCCTATCCCTACCTCGAAGTCCCTGAGTTCAACATCAAAGAACTTGATGCAGTCATCGTCTCACACTCTCACGTGGATCACTGTGGTATGGTTCCCTATCTCTATAAGTTTGGTTATAGGGGCCCGGTTTATTGTACTCCTCCGACAAGAGATATCATGTGTCTGCTCCAATTAGACACCGTCAAGATCGCAAAGTCTGAGAATCTTCCCGAGCTCTATTCCGTTGATGATATCAAGGAGATGGTCAAGCACACGATCTGTATTGATTGGGAAGAGGTCACTGATATAACACCTGATGTCAGGATGACATTTTACAATTCAGGCCACATTTTAGGTTCTTCGATGATTCACTTGCATATCGGCAATGGATTGCACAATCTCCTCTATACGGGCGATATCAAATATGGTAAGACCATGCTCTTGACTCCTGCGACCACACAATTCCCAAGATTAGAGACCTTGATGATAGAGTCCACTTATGGTGGCCGCACAAATGTCCAGGCTCCCGAGCGCGATCAGATGGAGTATCTCAAGCAGATCATCAAGGAGACCATCGCAAGAGGTGGTAAGATACTCATGCCCACCCTAGGTTCTGGCCGTGCCCAAGAGATCATGCTCATCCTCGAGTCGATGGTCCGAAACCAGGAGCTTCCCGAGATTCCTGTCTATATAGACGGCATGGTCTGGGATGTCACGGCGATTTATACAGCATATCCCGAATACATGAATCCTATCGTCAGAAAGCTCATCTTCCACAAGGATCACAATCCCTTCCTCTCTCCGATGTTCAAGCGCATCGCCGGACAAAAAGAGAGAGTTGAGCTCTGCGAGCGTGTCGAGCCCTGTGTCATCATCGCGACTTCAGGTATGTTAGTAGGCGGTCCTTCAGTGCAATATCTGCAGAGGCTTGCCGATGATTCAAAACACACCCTCATTTTCAGCTGTTACCAGGGCGAGAACACCCTCGGAAGGAAGATCCAGCAGGGGCTCAGGGAAATCTCAGTCAAGGATGGCAACAGGGTGTATGTGGTTCCGCTTAAGATGGAGATCGCGAAAATCGAGGTCTCAGCGCACTCAGACCGAAGACAGCTCATGAACTTTGTCGCGAACTGCATCCCAAGACCTAAGCGTGTCATCGTCAATCACGGCGAGGCAGGCAGATGTCTTGATCTGGCGAGCTCGATCCACAAGGAATTCAGGATGGAGACTGCTTGTCCAAGGAATCTAGAGACGATCAGGTTGCGGTAATTCTTTCGATTATGATCTATCGATGGTGGATTCATCAATTGAATCACTTAAGTGCTTTAATTATTCCACTTTAGTGGAAATGTTTATAAATAGGTATATTTTTATATCACTTTAGTGCTTTTATGGAAAGACTCGAATTTGAGACTTTGTCTCCACAAGAACGTCAGAACTACTTGGACTTTCACAAAACAGCGTACCTAGATGATCTCAAACACTCTGAAGAAGTCGTCCTGAAGTTTCCAAGATGGTCAATCATTTCTGGATACTATGCGATGCATGATGTGACAAAGCTGTTTCTGGCGACAAAATTCGTCATCAAGATGAGCTCCCCTGATATTCACGAAAAGACGATATTGGCCCTTCGGGAAAAGATTCAGGATCCTGCAATGAAGGAACGACTGCTCAAACTTCTTGGAGATGCCAAGGAAGCCTATTTCAATATTGAACGATTAAAAGAGCAAGTTCTTCCACAACTGCTTCGGCAAGGAAAGCAAGAACGTGGGAAGACGCAATATTATACTGAAGATTATTCTGAAGCAAAAAAGATAACATCCCAAAAGGCGATCTATTTTATTGATACGTTTGTAAAACCCTACATTAAGATCATTGAGGGGTTGATGGAGTAATGCTGCTTGACATCTGTCTCGGGACAAGAACTTCATGGAAAATTCTCTTATTGCTATCGGAAACTCCTGGGAAAATGCTGACGCGAAAGCAGATTCAGGAGCATACAAAGATGGGCAATAAGGTCTTGGTGAAATTTCTGCTGCTCTTGGAAAGATTCGATCTTCTCCAAACCTCAAAAACGGGAAGGAAGCATTTTTACAGGCTGAACATGCAAAATCCATTTATGAAGGCGATAATCGAACTGATCGATGTAGAGCATAGGCAACTTAATGCAGTATACTTCGCTCACCTTCTCATATTGAGAGAATTTGTGTATGAATTGACGAACTTTGACTTTGAGAATATTAGGAGGATAATCCTCTTTGGAAGCGTCGCAAAACATACTGCACGAGTTGATTCAGATATTGACTTGGCAATTATCACTAAAGAAAAAACTTTACCACATGAACAACTCCTCCACACAGACCTCGCTGATCGATTGAAAAATAGATTTGGGAATGAGATACAGATCCATTATTTTACTGAAACGGAGTTTGAGAAGTTACGAAAAACGGGAAATAAGGTGGTTAATGAGATTACGTTAGATGGATTGATAGTAGTTGGGTGATTTGATTAACAATTATCAAAATATGCTAGAAATATATTAACCCTATTCTGAGGTGGATTTTATGAAGCAGATAATATTTTTTGACGGTGATGGGACGCTCTGGTATCCTGAGAAGACAGCGTATCAACAACTCCCTCATTGGATATATAAGGATCCTAAGACCTCTATGGATCCATTGAAACATCTCATATTAACACCTCATGCGAAGGCAACACTAACTGAACTTCGGGCTCAAGAGATTCAGGTCGTACTTCTTTCCACACACCCGCATCCTCCCGATGAAGCGGCTCGCATACTTCAGGCCAAAATCCGACACTTCCAGTTAGAGGGTTATTTTGATGAGGTGCACGCGACACGAGCATACGAGGCATCAAAGGGGGAATTCATGGTTGAAATCCTCAAAAGAAGAAAGATTCCTAAGGATGGCGCACTCATGGTGGGAGATACCTACAACTGGGACTATAAGTCTGCAAAGGATCAGGGCATAGATGCTTTGCTGATGGAGTCTGTGTATCAGAAACAGCATCCTCAAGGAAGAGGGGTCCGGCGCACGATTACAGGACTCAAAGAGATTCTGGACTATATCTAAGAAGTTATGCGATATCTTTAAATATAACTGACAATATAACATTGTAGAATAAGAAATAATATGGTCCAAACAATTCAACGGGTAAAGAAGATAGGGGGATCACTCATGGTGAGGATTCCCAAAGACCTTGTCCAGATGGAGCACATCCAGGCTGGAGAGTCATTAGAGTTAGATATCCGCAAACTCCGCAAGGACTATTTCGGGGCATTCCCTGGACTCAAACCATTCACGAAAGAAGATCGGATGCGTTCTAAGTATGAATGATATCTTCATTGATAGCTCAGCATGGATAGAGTACTTTATGGGCTCCGAGAAAGGCCGCAAAGTGCGAGAACATATCCACAAAGAAGGGATCAAGATATTCACGACAGGTATTGTGGTCGCAGAGGTCTGTACAAAATTTCTCAAAGACGGATTGTCTGCCGCCGAAGCGATGGTAGCGATCAGATCATTGGCAAGAACGATCAATTTCGATGCGCAGTTAGGTTTTCAGACAGCAGTGGCTTATGTCGCAGAGAGGAAGAAAAAGCCTAAATTGGGCTTGATCGACGCCCACATCATAGCAGTAGCTGCTCATTTGGATAGCAAAGTATTGACCTGTGACTATGATTTTTCCGGGATATCGAACGTAATTCTTATCAAATAAATTCGGAGGTGAATTCTAAAATGCAAAAACTATGTGTACGTAATGGTCACATCTGGGAACGCGCTGCGCTTCATTTGAAGTCCGCGGTCCAGTATGACCACAACGATATCGTTTCGCGTATCGAGCTTGATTTGTTGAAAAGACAAGTCGCTTAATCAGCGATACATTTTTATAATACGAGTACTTACATGTTTATACAACAATGGTGGGTCGCGAGGACCTGGTCATGACTAAGCATGCCCAGGACGAGGCAAACGATGATGGGATCTCGCGCACAGAGATTGCCGAGGCGATCACCAGAGGTCCAAGAACGCAAGAAGGCGATCATTTCCTGACCGTCTATCGCCACTTCACTGTCGTTTACGAACGATTGCAGGATGGCAGATACAAGATCATCACAGTCCATTTAGGAAGACCAAGGAACTGGAAAGGAAAGTGAAACCATGAAATGCACACAATGCAAAAAGGGAGATTACCAGAAGAAGAAGGTACCCTATCTGTTCTTAGGCGAAAACATAGGGATCTTTGATGCTCTGGTCTGTTCTCGATGCGGGGAGACTCTCTTTGAGTCTGATGCTTCAGACAAGATCGAAGCGGAGGTCCGCCGTCGCGGCTTGTGGGGCTTGAGGGCAAGGAGTAAGATCGCCAAGGTAGGCAATGCCCTTGATGTGCGGATCCCAAAGGCGCTTGCGGACTTCCTATCGCTCAAGCAAGGCCAAGAGATCATCTTAGAGCCATTGGACAAGACCCGATTGCAGATTGTGGTGAGATGACTCATAATTTATTGGACTCTTTGAGATTTGTTAAACAGCAAGTCGCGTCGATGAATATATAGCAATGGAAAACTCAAAAAGTTAAAACATTAACGCGACTAGCTATAAGAACATGAAATGTCTCAATTGCAAAAAGGATTACGACTCCTTTACCCTTGCGAACTATAACCTTGACCTCTGCGAGACCTGCATTGAACAATTCGAAAAAGAAGAGGGGATAGAAGACGATTATAGCTGCGATAAAGTAACCCACCAAATCACATGTCCTAAATGTGGAAAGGTATACGAACACTTTATTGTTGACAAAAAATGTGAGACAACCGAGTGTAATGTCTATTTCTTTTGGGACAGCTTAGACTGCAAGGTATTTGCGCGATGGCTAAAAGAGAAGAAATGACTGGGCAAAAACCTGATTATTTTGGGAGATTCCCTGCACTTTCTCCATTCACAAAAGAGGACAGGATGCGTTCTAAGATTGAGGAATTAGAAGAATAATCAGTTTATCAAATAAATTCGGAGGTGAATTCTAAAATGCAAAAACTATGTGTACATAATGGTCACATCTGGGAACGCGCTACGCTTCATTTGAAGTCAGCGGTCCAGTATGACCACAATGATATTGTGTCTCAAATCGAGCTTGATCTGCTAAGAAAGCAGATCGCTTGATGGCAAAAAATATGTTAGGGGAATTACTCAGGTGACTTGGCTGCAGAACTGATTATCTGATCAATTTCATCAAGGTCTTTGACCGTGCGAGGGACGAAAATGCCGCGTATCGCAACCAGGCTTTCAAGAGTGGGAGCGGATACAGGGTAAGTTGGAAACTGTCGTTTCTCATGCAGCTCTCGCAATCGATCACATGCTCGTTGTTTAGCTGTATCATCATCTGGCGCAGTAAACTGTTCTTTCACTAGGTTTGTGTTGACCCATCCAGGAGTATTGCCTAAGTCTGCATCATCTGCAAAATAGGGGACATTGTACTTTGACTCATAATTTGGCATATTCAAGCGCTAACTCTGATCAAGTTTATAATACTTTTCTTCAGAAAGTTTTTAAACCATAAAGGTATATTACCGACTATGGCAAGAGCTGAAGAACTCTATAGAAAAATGGAGGATGACTTGAGCCAATACAAGGGCAAGATTGTCGCCATTGATGAAGAGAGTGGGGATTATTTTATTGGTGATGACGAACTGGAAGCCTATCATAAAGCTCACAAGAAACATCCATCCAACAAGTTCGTGTTCAAGAGGATAGGATTCAAGACCACATACTTTGTCGGTGCATTCTGACATGAAGATACTTGGACGTTTTTTGTTCGGCCTGCCTCTGGTGTCTCTGAGTCTGGGACGTCAAGAGATAGAGTTCATGGTTGATACGGGTTTTAATGGGCAGGTATTGATTCCTCACCACCTAGCGTCTGAGTTGGGATTACGGGACGCTGGCACGGCAGACTACGTGACTGCAGATGGGGAGACGGCAAAGGCCAAGGTATATGTAGGGATTTTAGAATGGTTTGGTGAAAGAAAAGAGGTCTTTGTCGTATCGACAAATACTGATTTTTCTCTGATGGGTATGGGCTTGTTACACGAGTGTCGTCTGATTATGGAACGGAGAAAGAATATTCTTGAGTTTGAGCGATGAGACCCAGTACTGGGGGGATGTTATGACTTTGGAGCTTTCCTGCGCAGTCTGCCAAAAGAAGACCGCTTCTTTCAAAGACCATGATGGTCGTATCCTCTTCTCCAGTCTGTTGATGGGTGATTGGTTGGTGGAAATGGACTTCTCAGAACATCTCAAAGAAGCGATCGCAAATAAGGATCTCCAAAAGATCCACGCAGAGCTTAAAGAGGTGATCTGCGATGAACTCGCAAAAGACCATAAATCATTCATATCAAGATCGCACAAGATCGATGGTCTAGACTCATTTTGCCCAGAATGCAACCTATGTTACTGCAAAGAGCATTACACAGCGAGACTCAAGGTCAGTTCAGAGGGTTCGGGCCAAGAAGGCGTCTGCCCCAAGGGCCACAAGAGATGGCTCTATACGGTCTCTCGGTATTGATTCTTTGATTTCTTTTTTGGCGTCGCCAATCGATGAGCGATCCAGATCACCAAGGGCGTAAGCAGCGTCAATTGTAAGAGCGGTGACACCCCTAATCCAAACACAGTGGGCATCGCTGATGCATAGCTCCATTTCCCAAATCCAAGCGCGCGCACTTCGATAAGAATAGCGATAACGAGCCCAAGAAGAGAAGATGCGATCAGGTTCCAGTATGTGGGTCTCCACAAAACTGTCCCATTGATTCCAGCGACGATGAGATACACAAGTCCGATTAACAGCACGTCGATCATCGCTGCAACTATAGAGCATTCCACAAGGGGGATAGTGCATACATACAAAGGATAGTGCAGGGTTTCCCACAGCAGGTTCGTGGCAAATGCAAGCCCCGCTAAGCTGACAAAAAAACGCGCAGTATTCATATGCGTTTATACTTGAGCAATATCGAATTGCTGACCACAGACACCGAGCTCAGTGCCATCGCAAGTCCTGCGATGATAGGCGACAGTAACCATCCCGTAAATGGATACAATACGCCTGCGGCGACGGGGATTCCGAGTATGTTGTAGAAGAGTGCCCAGAACATATTCTGTCTGATCTTGCGCATCGTTTGTTTGGACAAGATGATGGCGCGTGACACATCAATTAAGTCATTGCGCATCAAGACGATGTCGCCGCTTTCAATCGCCACATCAGTGCCAGAACCCATCGCGATACCGATATCCGCCTGCGCTAAAGCAGGAGCGTCATTGATGCCATCTCCGACCATCGCGACAGTCCCTTTTTCTTGAAGTGTTTTCACGTGCCCAGCTTTTTCATGAGGCAGTACTTCGGCGAAGATGTTGGTGATGCCGACTTGTCGTGCGATGGCTTCAGCAGTCCTCTTGTTGTCTCCGGTGATCATGTAGACCTTGACGCCCTGCTTCTTGAGTAGGTCGACCGCCTTCTTTGAGTTTTCTTTGACGACATCAGCGACCGCGATCAATCCAAGAGCCATCCGCCCAGACGAGAGGATCATGACGGTCTTGCCTTCGGATTCAAGCGCAGCCATGCGCTCAGAGAACGATCCGATGCTAGCGCCGAGATCAGCCATCATCTTGTTGTTTCCAAGCGAGTAGCTCTTCTTGTTGAGTGTCGCAAGGACACCTTTTCCAGTGACTGCTTCAAAGCGCGAAGGTTTTTCGAGTTTGATAGACGATTCGCTTGCCTTACCGACGATGGCTTCGGCAAGGGGATGCTCGGATTCTTTTTCGATGCTTGCGGCGATGCGAAGCACTTCATCAGCAGTAGTCTTTCCAAAGGGCACGATATCAGTGACTTGTGGTTTTCCCACCGTCAATGTTCCGGTCTTATCAAAGATAAGGTGTGTGATGTGGTGTGCCTTCTCAAGCACGTCGCCTCCTTTGATCAAGATGCCGCGTCGCGCTCCTTTGCCGGTGCCGACCATGATCGCGGTTGGTGTGGCAAGCCCAAGCGAACAGGGACAGGCGATGACCAACACGGCGACAGCGGTCAATAACGCGAAGGACACAGGTTCTCCTGCGCCAAAGCGCCAGGCAAGGAAGGTGATGACTGAGATCACGATGACGACAGGGACAAAGTAAGACGACACGGCGTCGGCGAAGCGCTGGATGGGCGCCTTCCGCCCTTGGGCATCTTCAATCAGCCGCACGATCTGTGCAAGCATCGTGTCAGAGCCGACTTTAGTTGCGCTAAACCGCAGGCTTCCGTTCTTGTTGATGGTCCCGCCGATCACCGGGCTCCCCTTGCGTTTTTCCACAGGGATGCTTTCTCCGGTGACCATGCTCTCATCGACAGAGGAGTTTCCTTCGACCACGGTGCCATCGACGGGTATTTTTTCGCCAGGCCGGACCAAGACGATGTCGCCCACAGCGACTTCGCTGATAGGGACCGTCATTTCTTTCCCAGCGCGGACAACAATGGCGTTCTTAGGCGCAAGCCCGATCAACTTTGCGATGGCTTCGCTGGTTTTTCCCTTTGCTTTTGCTTCAAGGAATTTGCCCATGATGACCAGAGTGATCAACGTGGCTGAGACTTCAAAGTATTGTCCCATGCCTCCACTGAAGACAAGATAGACACTATATGCATATGCTGCAGAGGTCCCTATAGCGATAAGCGAATCCATATTGGCAGACCGGTTCTTGAGCGCTGCCCAGGAGCCTTTGTAGAATCCCCATCCGATGATGAACTGCACAGGAGTGGAAAGCGCAAGCAGGAGGAATGGAGCATAGGGCAATTCCGTGCCGATAAAGAAGAGGCCGTCTTCCATCAGGAACATGCCGATGATCAATGCAGGGTAGGAGAAGAGCAGGCCTGCAAGGAGTAGTCGTCCGTAATGGCGTATCTCTCGCGCCCGGTTCTTTGCTTCGTCTTTGCTGCCTTGGCTTGGCGAGGCGCCGTATCCTGCTTTCTTGACAGCGGCAATAAGCGAAGTCATGTCTACTGAAGGTTCGTGATCGACCGTCGCCCGCGAGGTCGAGAAAT
>DATDXB010000178.1:0-7711 GCA_035289465.1 Candidatus Nanoarchaeia archaeon | reverse complement strand
CTATAGAGAGGTTTGAAAACCCATCAAATAATATCCAGAATTTATCCTAATAATATACAGATATTATCTCATGACCAACTATAGGAAGCATTATATATCCAATATTATATCACTAATATCATGAATATAATTACCAAGGAACTGTTCTGGGATAGAAAAGTTGAACTCGAAGGCCTAAGGGCGATCCATGAAACAAAAAATGCGGCGTTCGTCAAATTATATGGTCGACGAAGAGTCGGTAAAACCGAGTTAATCTTAAGATTCCTTAGAGAACTCCCTAAGAGGACTTATCTTTACTATTATGTGGATAGGGCGGAAGATGAGGTCTACTATCAAACGCTTTCAGACGCGATAGAACGGCAGATCGGAGATAAGGTGAAGATCAATAGTTGGGATGATTTCTTCGATTATGTCGCAAAGAAGTCACAGGATAGATTTGTCCTCGTCATCGATGAAGTGCCTCGATTTATGGACGCAAAGTCAATTTTCCTCACTCGATTACAACACGCGTGGGGCACGGATCCCAAGTTGGAGAACTCTAAAGTCATGATCATCCTGGTCGGTTCGTCAATAAGTATGATGGATCGCATGACGAATCAGAATGGACCGTTGTATGGAAGAATAACCCACACTAAAAAATTATCGCCCTTCAGATATGTCGATTTGCGTGGATTATTCAAAGGCAAGCCTGAAGAAGAGATCATCAAACACTATGCAGTATTCGGAGGAACTCCGCATTATGTCAGGATAGCCTATCTTGAAAGCAAGGAACTTGACGAAGCAATAATGACTCTCATAGTCAGACCACAATCTGCCCTGTCTAAGGAAGCGGACGAATTGTTTGATATTGAAGGAGTCAGAGAACCTGCGAGATACGTATCGATCCTGACCGCAATCGCGCAAGGTAATCTTAAACTCCCTCAAATCGGCAGTCTAACCGGCATCCAAATGGAACAACTCCCCACTTATCTAAATACGCTACATGACCGTTTGGACTTGGTTGAACCTGCCGATCCAATAGGGGGCAAGAAGAAGAATGCTCGATATGAAGTCAGCGACAATTTCTTCAGGTTCTGGTTCAAATTCGTATTCCCCCATCGAAGTTCTATCGAGCTAGGGAACACAAAAGATATCCATAAACTAATCCATGATCAACTCCCTGCTTTCACTGGACACGTATTTGAAAAGATAGTGCGTGAACTCTTCATATTATATCAAGGAAGGGACATAATGGGAGTGCCCATCCTGTTTGACGAGATCGGTAGTTGGTGGCCAAGTAAAGGAGAGCTACCAGGAATGAAAGATACGGGAGATATCGATGTAGTCGCCCGCCATGAAAAGTCAAAAACCACCTATGTCGCCGATGTAAAATTTACGACTGACGAATATGGGTTTAGGGAATTCAATGTCTTTCAAGAAAGGATAAAAAATCTGCCTTATGGTGGCTCGGTCTTACCCTTCATCGTCTCTCGTAGCGGATTCAAATCAGACTTTGTCAAGCATGCAAAAGAGAGAAAAATACCCCTCATCGATCTTGAACAATTATCATCCCTATTTGACAAAGCATAGCGCTCGATCACACTATTAGTCCATCCTTGAGCATGCAGTCGATTTTTGATTTCTCGGCGTATACCCACATAATACCCTTTGTCGGATGTTGGATGATCTTATTTGATGCTTCCAGATAATCTAGTATACGGTTGAGCGTCGAATGATTCACCCTGCCTTTGAGCAATCGATCGATCTGGGCTTTTGAGAGAAGGTCCCCTTCATGCTCTTTGAGGTCGCAGGCTCTGAGACGCGCGAAGCCGCAAAGAAGTTCATCGGCAAGACCGTCGTCTGGAAGACCCCTGCAGGCATCGAGATGACTGGTAAGGTCACTGCTGCTCACGGCAATACTGGCGCGATCCACGCCCACTTCAAGCCAGGACTTCCCGGACAAGCCATCGGCGCAGAAGTCGAATTGAAGTAGCAGACTGTCCTAAGCGCATGTTCTTAAGAGAAGTTTTACTTGACATATGAATTATTCAAACTTCTCTTAAGAATTCTCTGTCAAACAGAAGAGGGACTCGATATCTTTTCGACTGATTGCTTGTCCCGACCCTTCCAAGATATCACCTGCAAGTGACCGCTTTTCTTGCTGGAGGCTGAGGATCTTTTCCTCAACAGTGTCCTTAACCAAGAGTTTGTACACGACAACCGGCTTGGTCTGCCCGATACGATGAGCACGATCCGTTGCTTGATCCTCGACGGCAGGATTCCACCATGGATCTAAGTGAATGACATAGTCTGCACTGGTAATGTTGAGACCTGTTCCTCCTGCCTTTAAGCTTAATAAGAAGACAGGTACATGTGAAGACGCGTTGAATTCGTCGACCTCACGCTGACGCTCATGCTGAGGAGTCTTGCCATCCAGATAACAATAAGGGATCTTCGCCAGGCGAAGGTGTTTTTTTACGATCTGAAGAAAGCTTGTAAACTGCGAGAAGACCAACAACCGATGACCTTCCAGAGACACTTCATTTATAATTTCCAATAATCGCTCCAGCTTCACAGAATCCTGTTCTTTTACTCCTGGAAGCTTCGCAAGATTGGTATGCAAACACGCCAGACGCAGTTTGGTGAGTGCAGTCAGCACGATAAACCTCGCTTGTGCCATGGTATGCGACTTTAGTGCAGATAACACTTTTTGGCGGTAATATTCGAACAAGCGGTCATAGATCTGACGTTGAAGCGGTGACATCTCTAATACGAGTGTCTTCTCGGTTTTTTGGGGCAAGTCCCGTTCTACATCCCCTTTTTTCCTGCGGAGCAAGAATGGACGGATCCGCTTCTTGAGCAAGGCCATGGCATCGGGATGGCGATCCTTAGACATGTACAAGTCCTGAAATGAGGTGATCGTCCCTAGAAGACCCGGGGCTACGATGGAAAACTGCGCCCACAACTCACCGAGATGATTCTCAATGGGTGTGCCCGTCAAACAGATCTGATGATCAGAGCGCATCTGCCTCGCAGCAGCATAGGTCTCAGTCAGGCGATTCTTGATCTTTTGCGATTCGTCAAAGACTGCATAGTCCCACTTTGTCTTCTCTAGAATGTCTTTATCACGGACCAAGAGAGGATATGATGTGATCACGAGGTCAGCATCCTTCCACGATGCTTGACGGTCCTTACCCGTAAATAGTAAGGGCCTGAGCGCAGTGTGTTTTTGCACCTCATTATACCAATTCTGGGTGACTGATGCGGGCGCTACGACGAGCGAAGGACGTTTTACTCCTTGTTCTTTATTCATCTGGAGCAGTGCGAGGGCCTGCAGGGTCTTCCCCAGACCCATATCATCGGCAAGAATACCCCCAAAACTATTCTGCCTTAAGAACCACAACCATTGCAAACCGCTTTTTTGATACGATCTTAACTTTGATTTCAGTGACCGTACTTGAGGCATCTTCTTTAATGATTGATAGTCGATACTCTTACGGATGCGTTCTTTTAGGAGATCATCATCCACCAAGTCCTCCATCAGAGGGGCATGGTAGCGACGCAAACGATAAGCCTGTTTATGCCGCTCACCTACGTGCATCGCTACCTTTAACGATTCTCGCAACTTGTTACACCTTTCTTGATCTACTTCTACCCAAGAACCATCTGGAAGTTCTAGAAGGCCGTCTCCTTGATACCGACTCATAAACTGGGCAAGAGGCACAGACTGATCATTGACCGTGAGACGCTCCAGATCAAACCAATCCTTGCCACTTGAGACGACCGTGCGTACGGACCCTCTTTGGAGAGCATACCGTTTCACATTCTCTTTGATGGTTACTGAAAATCCCTTCTCCGGGAGGAGCGCTAAACGCTTCACCAACAGTATTGCTTCTCGGCCGCTGAGGATGGTTCTCCACGCTGATGGAACCTGAAGCGTCATTTCTGCCAATCGTAGATACTTCTCTTCGGCTTCATGCGCACGCTTACACCAGCGAACTAGCCCCTCATGCACACTGCTTACGTACTGCGTCTTCGTCGATGCATCCACTTGCGGAGGCCCAACCCCATACGCAAACCAAGTCTCAGCAATTAAATTCCCATTCTCTTCGCGAATAAGAACATGTGGACTGGGCTGGAGATCTATAAATTCAGACATCACCTCTGGGGCAAGCGCAATAGGCATCCGGCCCTGTAGGTATCCGAAGTGCCCTTCAAGAAAGAAGCCCCAATCTTTATGGGGAATGATAAGCTCTTGTCTGCTCAACATCTGCAAGAATTCCGACGATAACCATCCGCCCAAGGGTCTACATAGATTCTCCACAAGAACCCAGGGAAGGTCCCCTAGAATCTTCGCGGATGGTATTGATCCGTCTTTGTCCCTGAACGCATTCTGAATAACGTAACCCTTCTCTCCCTTGGTCACGACAGCGCTCCATTCGATAGGATCCCTTGAAATGCCTATGGAATCCTCGGTAAGGAGATCGCTATGGGTAGACAAGAGCGGCAAGAAGGATGCGAGCCCCTCATCGCTTAGAGCATACTCTCCCTTGCCTAGAGGTTTACCATGCTCACTGACCACATCCAGAATCATCCTTTCTGGAGACGATAAGTCACGGCTCTTAGGAACATTGCCAAAATATTGGAAATAATGCACAGTCACCGGACCCCCTGAGGGCCTTAGGTTGCCTTGCGCATCCCGCACCGCATGCAGGCGAACTATCGGTTGGCGCTCCTGGTCGAGTGTTATAGCTACACGCATGGCGCCTGAGGGAGCTGGTGTTTGAAACACGGAAAGTCGCTCTCGCCATCCACCTTCTCGCGCAGCTTTGCGTACACCCTTTCGAGTATGATTCTCAAGACGCGCACGAATTGCAAGCATTGCGGCTGCTGCGTGTTTACATTCCAGCCCATAGGGGCAACTACACTCACAGTCGATATAGTCCTCATCGCTTACGTCAAGTTCCACCTCATAGGGCAGGCGCTCAGAACCTTGGACCTGTGCCACCCAGATGTCCTTTTCTTTCTGGATCAGTTTAAGAACGCGTCCATTGCGAAAATAAGCGGACCCGCGATCAAGAATAGTCTTCCCAAAGAAGTCCCTTAAGTCCCTGTCATCTCCCATGCCGGATGGAGCACGACATCCCCTTTTTAATAATATCGAGAACTATTCATCTTCTCATTTTATGTGCAGTCTCTAAGATATAGATAATTGAGTTAATTGTGTTACGTTTACACTCAATTATCTATCTGTGAATCGCACCTATTTATGTGACTTAATCAGTGCAATTCACTATATGTTTAGGGCGTGCTATTTCTCTGCCACAAAAATCGCAACTCAATCTTTTATTTATGGAGAACTTTGCAAAATTCAAATTTGAGTAAGTTTTGATCAAAGACTGATTTCTGGGGTTGGATGCATGAGTACCAAGACCATCACAGTGGCCGAAGACGCCTACGATCAGCTGCGCGCCCTCAAACAGGAAGACGAAAGCTTCAGCGAAGTCGTACGCCGATTGACCGCGCGCCGGCCCCTGAGCGAGCTTGCAGGACTGCTCAGCCCCAGCGAAGGACGTCGAGTGGAGGATATCATCGCCAAGGGACGCGCCCGATCACGCTGAACTCATCCGAAGATCACTATGATCCTGGACACCCCATTTCTCATTGACTTAATGAGAAACGATCCCCAAGCCATCGCCAAGTCTCAGGAACTCGATAGTCCTACAACACTTTTATCCATCGCATTGGCCAATTATTCATTACTAATGAACAATAGTGTGCATTAGTAATGGATAAGTTTATATATCAGTAATGAACAACTTATGTTATGATCCTCAAAGATGTGCTCAGGGAGATAGTCCGATCCCAGCAAGAGGAGCTTGCACGGGTCGAATCAGGAATTGTACGCGATACATTGAAGCATATTGATACTCAGCTCCCTCATGCAGCCATTCTTTCAGGAATACGCCGCTGCGGGAAGAGTACGCTGCTGCGACAATTGATGAAAAAAATAGGTCCTGGCTACTACTTTAACTTTGAAGATCCGCGGGCAATCGGTTTTGAACTGTCCGATTTCAATAAACTCAACGAAGTGTTCCGGGAAGAGATCGGAGACTCCACTTACTATTTTTTCGATGAAATCCAAAATGTCAGACAGTGGGAAGCGTTTGTGAGAACTGAGCAAGACAAAGGAAAAAAATTCTTCATCACCGGATCGAACGCATCATTATTGAGCAAAGAACTTGGAACAAAACTCACCGGAAGACATATCACGTATGAACTCTTCCCTTTCTCTTATACGGAGATGCTCTCATTCACACACAAAAAAGCAGATGCTGCCACTTTTGAGGCATACGCACATAGCGGGGGATTCCCTGAATTCTTGAAATATCAGCGACAAGAGATCCTGCAAGAACTCTTTATCGATATCCTTATGAGAGATATTGTCGCGAGATATGGATTGCGGGAATCTAAAACATTAAAAGAGCTCGCAATCTTTTTACTCACAAATATCGGCAAAGAGATCTCATTTACGAAGTTGAGAGACACCTTTAACCTGGGTTCGACAAATACGGTCATTTCCTATCTATCCCATCTTGAAGACAGTTATGTCTTTTTTGCCATTCCTCGATTCTCCTATTCATATAGGCAGCAGACAGTGAATCCAAAAAAATTATATGCTATCGATGTGAGTTTTGCATCGGCAAATTCCGTTATCTTTTCTTCTGACAAAGGCCGTGTGCTTGAAAACCTCGTCTTTCTCTATTTACGAAAGAGCTTCAAGGACATATCCTATTTTAAAGGCAGCAGGGAATGCGATTTTCTGATCAAGGAAAAAGGCAAGATCACTACGGCTATCCAAGTCTGTCATGAACTCCATGAAGAGAACAAAGAACGGGAGATCGCAGGAATAACAGAAGCAATGGAAACATTTAAGCTTCGTGAGGGGACAATCATCACCATGAATCAAGAAGACACCTTTGGGAATGTCCAGGTCATACCCGCTTGGAAATTCATGAGAAGTCTGAATAATTCATAAAATCACGTCAAACTTCTCTAGATGATATGCGCATCCTTAGGCACAATCTCCGCTTTCTCAGCGTAGGCCCACATAATGCCCTTTGTGGGGCGCTGTATGATCTTGTTTGATTCCTCTAAGTAATCGAGGATCAGGTTAAGAGTCATCCTATTTACTCGGCCTCCAAGCAATCGATTGATCTGCGCCTTTGAGAGAAGATCCCCTTCATGCTCCTTGAGGAGCTTCTCGACTTTGGTTTGTGCCGACTCCATCACGAATTCGTAGAAATGGAAGTATAAGAACCTACGCCGCCTTGTTTTTTATATCAATTCTCTTTGTCTGGAGTCTGATGTTGTTTAAGGTCTGCTCCTCAAAATCCTTGACATCGTTGATCTGGTCCAGAAGTTCCTTTCGTTAAACTCTACAGGCATGGAAATGACTGGCAAGGTCAATGCCGGGCACGGTAATTCTGACGCTATTCATGCACACTTCAAGCCAGGACTTCCTGGACAGGGATCGGTCAAGAAGCCGGGTTGAAATAATCATACAATACGCAATGCATTCTTACGGATTTTCGGTATTGTCTTAATTAAGTAAGCTTAATAAAGGGGTTCTATTGTAGGTTTGTATGAGGTGTTAGTTTATGGCTCGTCCAAGAGGAAAAATTACGGCAGTTTGTCAGAACAAAGAATGCACTTTTTATCGCCGAGAAAA
>DATDXB010000177.1:0-2013 GCA_035289465.1 Candidatus Nanoarchaeia archaeon | reverse complement strand
CGAAGTTCCTCTTGACAACAACCATGCAGAACGAGAACTCAGACCAATAGTTCTCCTGCGCAAAGTCATCGGTTGCTACCGCAACGAAAAAGGCCAAAAATGGATAGACAACGTCCTCTCAGTACTCCACACCTGGAAACTACAAGGAAAAAACCTCTACCAACAATTACGCATCATACCAACCTGACTTATTACGTACGACCACCGCAAAGATATTTAAGCCCCAAAACGACGTGAAGAGACATGAAGCTGCTTGTGCTTGGCGAATTCTCCTCTGTGGCTGAGCATGAGATCGGCTCTGTCGCCAAGTCAGCGCATGAGCTTGCCCAAGGAGGCTTTGCCGTGCCCTATGGACTTGTGCTACCCCGCAGCGCGATGGAGGAGTTCCTAGTCGAGACTGGAATGATCGGACAATTCTTCGCCCATCTCAAAAAAGGCCATCCTGAGAAAGCCGCTGCTCTAGTCACCTCAACACCCATGCCTGAAGAGATGCAGGAAGCCCTTGTACGCGAACTTGACGGCCATGCCATGAAGATCTTTGATGTGCATGGCTCTGCCCTTTCACGAGGACCTGAATTCCATTGTTACGGGCAACGCAGGACCCACATCGGCCATGTAGTACGCGCCAGTTGGGCCGCTTGCCTCAGCACTGAGCAACCCTTTTCAGCAGTCGTGCTGACCAAGCATGTCGGCGCTGATAAAATCGGCAAGATCTACACCCAACACCCCCTCAATAACTCCAAGGCGCATTGTGTCATCACCCTTGCCCGGCCACAAAACTCTGTGTTCTTTATCGAGACCAACTCTGGGGCTGTGGCGAACGCCAAAGACTTCCACCGCATCGACGGACCCCTGCTTGTCGAGGAAAAAGATATGCTGATACATCTCGTGCGACAGGCGCAATCGTTCTCCCATAAGCCCCTCGTGATGGATTGGATCTTAGGCGATGGGGCGTATGTGCTTTCTTATCGAGAACTCTCGGGTGATGACCGCGCCGAGTTTTTACGACAATCTGGAAATTGATTCTATTGACTCAAGATTGTCGAAGAGAACTTCACATACGGTCACTTGACTGAAGAATCTTGCGAAGTTCTCTTGAGCCACTCCACTTCTTCTGGATCCAAGTGATACTCTTCTGCGATGGATTGCGCCCAATCAGGACGCTTTGCCATCATCGTCGCAAGATAGGGCACGGTATCTAAGATAGCTCTTCGCTTAGAACAATGAGTCCCCTCTGCGATTTTCTGAGCGATACCCTTACGCTTTTGGTACTTCATATTATTACGCCAGATCCTCAAGCCACGCTGGTCCTGAGAGTATTGAACAAAGCCAGGACTCCTCTTGGTCTTTGCAGCTGCGACCCCTGCCGTGGCAAGCGCATTGACATAGACGAGGAAACGCCAATACTGCCAGCGCATGATGCGGCCCTTGAAGACATCAGACATACTCAACGCTTCATAAGCGCGCTCAAGATCTGAAGGGTCTGTGTACTCTTTTGGAAGATTCTCGTCAATCCACCTGATACAACCATCCAAGTCCTCATTGACATTGTCAAAGGCAGTCAGCGCAATTTGAGGATCAGAATTCTTGAAGACCTTGATCAAGGCATTGATGACCGACTCTGTGCGCCAGCGCTCCTCAAGCCCAGCAGTCTCTTTCTCGGTGATCCTCTTGTGGATCTGAGAGATGGTCTGCGTATCGGTGATCGCCGATCTAATGTCACCACCACAACGCCGGGCTATCGTGCGCAGGGCAGATTCTTCGGCAGGAACACCCTCCTTTGCGCAGATCTCCTTGAGGATCTCAGTGATGATCTTGTGATCGGGCGTCGTGAAGGGGATCATCAGCGCTTTTGAGCGAATCGATGAAAGCTTGTCGTCATAAGGATCCTGACAGGTCATAATGACTGGAAAAATCGAGTCTTCTGCCAGTTTGGCGACTGCGCCTAAGCCACCACGGTCATCTCTGCCCGACAAACCATCGACTTCGTCAATTAAGATGATCTTGCCCTTG
>DATDXB010000176.1:0-2018 GCA_035289465.1 Candidatus Nanoarchaeia archaeon | reverse complement strand
CAAGTCCGATGACGCCTGCGATATTGGGTGTGCCTGGCTCGAATTTCCAGGGCAGATCATTCCAGGTACTGCCTTCGACAGTCACGGTGCGTATCATCTCTCCGCCAAATAAGGGGGGTGGCAGGACCTCAAGCAATTCTTTGCGCCCGTAGAGTACTCCGACTCCAGTAGGCCCGTACATTTTGTGGGCGGAGAACGCATAAAAGTCACAGCCAAGAGAAGGGATATCGATTTCAAGATGCGCAATCGCTTGCGCTCCATCTACAATGACAAGAGCTCCATGCTTATGGGCTAGTTTGACAATCTCTTTGACATCGACGATCGTGCCAAGGACATTAGAGACATGGGTGATGCTGACAATCTTGGTCTTCCCACTGAGCAACGAGTCAAACTTCTTCATATCGATCTGTCCATCAGCAGTAAGAGGAGCATACTTGACAACAGCGCCTGTCCTTCGCGCAAGCTCTTGCCAAGGGACCATATTGGAGTGGTGTTCCAGGATAGATACGATAATCTCATCACCCTTAGAAAGCCGAGACTGAAGTGAATAGGCAAGCAGGTTCATCGCTCCAGTCGTGCCGCTGGTGAAGATGACCTCATCAGGTTTACAGTGAATGAAGGAAGCGACACGGGCGCGTACTTTCTCGTACTCCGAAGTGGCCTTTTCAGCAAGCGCATAGATACCTCGATGGACATTGGCGTTATTCTCGACATAGTGTTTTGACATCGCATCAATCACTGCTTGTGGTTTCTGTGTAGTAGAAGCGCTGTCTAAGTACGCCAAAGTCTTTCCCCTTGTCTTTCGTGCAAGGAGAGGGAATTGAGACCGTACCGTATCTACAAACGCAGGTCCTGGAGCTGGCATGTCGCAGATGGTCTCAGACATGAGGGACCTCCTCGGCAACTAAGTCAAGAAGCTCTTGTCTGACAGCGCTTGCTTCTGAAGGCAGGGCGTCAAGCAGAGGCATCAAGAATGCTTCAAAGAGCGATCTGCGCGATTCAGCAGGAGAGAGTCCCCTGCTCATGAGATAAAACAGGTCTTCATCATCAATGGTGCGCATAGTCGCTGCGTGGGTGCATTGGACTTCTTGATTGGCGATCTCAAGGGTAGGGATCGCATCAATGCGAGCCTCATCGCTGCCAAGAAGAGTATCGTCTTGCTGGTGTCCTGAGCATCCTCTCTGGCCCTGTTTGATGTCGATGAATCCGCGATGGATTACGCTGCTCTGGTCAAGCAAAAGGTGTCGGGACTTGATGAGGCTCTTGCTGTGGCCCACATCATGCGAAATCAGGGTCTTGCGGTCAGAATGTCCCTTGCCTTTACCGATAAATGAGGACAGGACACTCGCTTGGGCTCCTTCTCCAGCAAGGCGCAGGTGGGTGCGTAAGTGAGACTGTCCTTGTCCGAGTTCAAATGATTGCCAGGTGATGCGTGCGTTTCTCTCGGCGATCCCCACTCGACGGCAAGTTTGGAAGGTGAGTGCGTCGAGTCGTTTGAGGCTGATGAGATTGATGCTCGCTCCTTCTTTAGCAAGGACTTCGCAGTGATGAGACGAATAACGGGTGATGGGTGTTGATCGTTGATCATCTATGACGGTACAGTGGACATGTGGGTCGACGATGATAAGCACGTGTTGGGCATGGGCTGGATCGTCAAGGACGCTGCTCAGGCGGATGGGTTCTGGGTTTGAAGCCGTGACATTGATAACGATTCCTTCGCCGATCGTGAGCTGAGGGGAATCATCAAGCGTATTGTGTTGAGGCAAAATGCTGCTGATAAGAGAGTTCTGTCCTGCATGGGTTTCAGGTATACGATAGATCAGCGCTCCTTTCAAGACAGGGGTTTGATAACTTTGTTTTGAGCTGATAGTCGATGGACTGGGAGGTAGATCCCTTGCCTCAATACCTAAACTATAGGTCTGTCTAGGTGCGACGGTATTTTTGTCGTGAGCGCTATCGACATCCATGCTTATCCCACCGAGTTCTCCATCTCAAGTTCGATCAGTTTGTTGAGTTCG
>DATDXB010000175.1:0-2377 GCA_035289465.1 Candidatus Nanoarchaeia archaeon | reverse complement strand
CGGAAGCAGAACCCAACGAGGCGCAAACGTCACCGCACAACTCACCAGCATCATCCAAACACTCAAACTCAGAAAAGAGAACGTGCTCCAAGGCCTTATAAACCTCAACACCACCCAACTTCAAACAACTGAATGATTACGTGGCCTCGATACCTTTATAAAACGCCTTCCCGGGATTTAACTTGAGAGGTGACCTGCCAGTGAAAGACTATTTCAAGTACTTCTTTGTCATTGTCATAGTCATCCTTGGGTATCTCTCTTATCTGGTTGTCGAGCCCTTTATAGGTGCCCTCTTGACAGGTTTGATTCTGGCCTATGTCTTCCATCCGATCTTCAAGCGCCTCAACAAGCGTATCAAGAGCGAGAAGCTTACGGCGTTCTTGATGAGTCTTGCGATCATCATCCTCGTCACAGTCCCCACGGCCGTCATCCTCAAGGAGACCTCTGAGGAAGCGAGATTCTTCTACATCACTTCAAAACAGAAGCTTTTCAACGGGAATATCTTTGATGTACAGTGTCAAGATCCGACCTCAAGCCTGTGTCATTCCTTAGATTATATCAAGGACATGCTCGCTGAGCCAACCATCAGGACCTATGTCGAGCAGGCGATCCTCAAGTTCTCCGACTTTGTCCTTGAGGAGGCTTCAGGCCTGATTTTTTCGCTCCCAAGGATTTTCATCAACGCATTCGTGGCGTTCTTTGTGTGTTTTTACGCGACACTGGAAGGCAAGCATTGGGTCGATCGCACAAAGAAGCTCTTACCTATCCGTAAACGGTTCCAGCACGAGATTTTCAACAAGATCGACAATATTACGCATGGAGTCATCTACGGCAGCGTCATTGTGGCATTGATCCAAGGGGCCTTGGGTGGTTTGGGTTTCTTTATCTTCGGTGTCAACTCGCCGATTCTCTTTGGCATTTTGATGAGCGTCTTTGCTTTGATTCCGCTCTTAGGCACGGCCTTGGTCTGGGGGCCGGCGGCTTTGATCATGCTCATTGAGGGCTATATCGAAGGCCAGACTGGTCTCTTGTGGAGAGGTGCCTTGCTCTTACTTTACGGTATCTTAGTGATCTCATCAATTGACAACATCCTCAAGCCAAGGCTCATCGGTGGTGCGGCAAAAGTGCATCCAGTCCTCATCCTCCTAGGAGTCATGGGTGGCATCTATCTCTTGGGCTTCATCGGTTTTGTCGTCGGTCCCTTGATACTCACCTTGTTCATGGCCTTCCTTGAGGTCTATGAGCGCGAGAAAGAGGTGTTCTTCAAGTGAAGTTCCAAGTCAAGGACATCGATATCGCCACCGCAGGACCTCTCGTGGTCGTCTTGCATAAAAAAGACGCCCAAACTCTTGATCTTCACGCAGGTGATCGTGTCTTGGTCAAGACTGGGCGCAAAAAGAGCGTCGTGATTGTCGATATCTCCGAATCAAGCAGGCACCTCAAACCGGGTGACTTGGGATGCTTTGAGGAGGTGCTAGACAAGCTCAGTCTCAAGCAGGGTGATAACGTCGAGCTTGCTTCTGCGAGAAAACCGTATTCCATCGAGCTCATCAAGTGTAAATTGCAGGGTTGTACGCTCAGCGAATCGCAGATGGACATCATTGTCAAGGACATCGTCAATGACGAACTCACCGAAGGAGAATTGACGTATTTTGTTTCGGGTTGCTACACCAATGGTCTGCACATCAAAGAGACGGTGGCGCTGACAAAGGCTATCGTCAAACATGGTCGTCAGCTCGCGATCCCAAAGGGCCATATCATCGACAAACATTGTGTTGGTGGGGTGCCGGGAAATAGGACGACTCTGCTTGTCGTGCCGATCATCGCAGCGGCAGGATATCTTCTACCCAAGACCTCTTCGCGTTCGATAACATCGCCAGCAGGGACTGCAGATACCATGGAGGTGCTCTGCAATGTCACGCTGCCTGTCGAGGAGATCACTCGCATCGTCAAGAAGATCAACGCCTGCATCGCTTGGGGTGGCGGCGTCAATCTTGCAGCGGCTGATGACAAACTGATCCGTGTTCGCCATCCTCTTTCAATCGACCCTGAAGGCATGCTCCTCGCAAGTATCCTTGCCAAGAAAAAGGCAGTCGGGGCTTCGCATGTCATTATCGATATTCCTGTCGGCAAACATACTAAGATTAGGACCAAAAAGCAGGCAGAGCATCTCAAGAGCGAGTTTTACCGCGTAGGTAAGAAGATAGGGATCAAAGTCCATGTGGTGATCACCAAGGGGGAGGAGCCTATAGGCAATGGCATAGGTCCTGCCCTTGAGGCTCGTGATGTGCTCTGGGTCCTGCGCAGGGATCCTCGTGGTCCAAAGGATCTTGAGAAGAAGTCCATCATGCTCGCAGGTGACCTCTTCCATGTCGCA
>DATDXB010000174.1:0-2378 GCA_035289465.1 Candidatus Nanoarchaeia archaeon | reverse complement strand
ATCTTGTCGGCATCAACGCTGAGGTAGAGCTCGGTAATCTGACCGCCCGTGACCTCGACAAAGCCATACGCCTCACCTGCGGGCTCTTCAAGGAGTTGTAGGGTGTACTGTCCGTCGGCGCTGAGGTTCACTAGCGCAAGGGCAAGCGCTCCCGAAGTATTGCCATCCGTGTCTTCAGAAAAGAAGTCCAGTGTCGAGGTGAAAGGGATGTCAGCATCAAGACCGAGTGAGTAGGAGAGTGAATTGAATCTGGCGCGATCTAATGTGACCGCCCAGCGCAGTGCGCCAAAGACTTCGCTGGAATACCGTTGTTGGGCCTCAATGCCCATCTCTTCATAGGCGACTCTTGCGATCTCATCAGCGAGCGCCCGATGTGAAGATGGTGAGTGGCTGCCGGTGATGATAAGGAGTTCACCCTTATAGGAAAAGACCGTGACACGATAGTCGTAGTCATTATTCCAGGCATCAAGGTCATTCTCAGTCTTAAAGGCGTACCCGTTCACCATCGAGTTCAAATCAAGCTCCTCATCAAGGAGATCGGCGAACATCGTGAGTAGTCCCTGATCTCCAAATTTGGCATTATATTCGTTCACGAACAAGAGCTCAGGACGTCGCACCCCGCCAGGAGGCGGTACAGAAGGTGTCACGGTGGTGCGCAGATCATCTGACGTGACATCTCCAGATAAGAGTTGTCCTGCGAAGAGTCCGCGCTCTTGATAGAATGCGTAACCCAGTGCGGAGGCGACAATCTGTTGATACGACGGTGATGTGGATCCGATAATAATAACGGGCTCTCCTTGATAGATGAACACGGTCACGCGTCCTTCAAGATCGGCTTGGCTGACCTCACTGTTGAGGCGCGCAGGAGCGGCTTGGACTTGTACAGGACTGCGTTCGGCGACCGCTTGTTGAATCGCGACGGCGAGGACCACATCGCTTGCAGGCCCATTGTCATCAATCACAAACTGTAGATCAGGTAATAAGATGCTTGAGGGTGTGGGTGGCAACAGACTGCGAAAGTCAGTGCTGCTGACTTGGGAGCTCAACACCTGGGTGAAGGGAATTCCATAATAATACTGTAAGATCAAGGCGACATCAACACCCCATTGGACTGCTTGTCCCGTGGCTTGGTCACCTGCGATAAGCAGGGCCTGTCCGCGATCGATGAAGACAGTGAATTGTGTGACAAGGTCGGCGAGATTGACTTCACTCGCCCGTTTGAAGCTATCAGGGGTCAGATTCACACCGGCATAGAGCGCTTCATTGGCGACAGCGTCAAGGATAACGCCTTCAGAGAGAGTGGCGTCGTCAGCAAGCACAAAGACAAGTTCAGACTCTGCAAGCACCAGATGCGCGAACAGATCGTCAGACACGAGACTTGAGGCGTCGATCACTTGAAGAGGCATGCCTAAATCGTCAGTGATCACATCGATGAGCTGGTCAGTCGCAGAAGCCGCTTGGGTGGATAATTGTTCGCCGCGCACCACAAGGACTTGTCCCTTATAGACAAACAGAGCGCTGGCTGTCACGAGACTTCTTCTGCGCACGGCATCATCTGTCGTGACTTTGTAGCTCGTGACTAACGTGTCTAAGTTCAGGATGCGATCAGCTTCGCGCACAATCTCATCACGCAAGCTGACATCAGCGACAGAGGAATTGGCATCCTTGACCAAGAAATAGAGTTCAGGGTCAAGGGTTATCTGGGGGAATCGTGCTGGAGCAGGGGCTTGTGGTGCAGAAGGGGACCATCCTGGTCCGTTTGTGGAGATCTGGAAATTATCGAATTGGATAGATTCATCTTTTGTCGTCGCCCAGGTGGTGTCGTCGCCGCCAAAGAAGGCGCTGAAGTAGAATACATCGACAGAGAGAGTGGATACGTCTCTGAACCTGATGTCTCGCCTATCTAAGGCCAATTCTCCGTCAAGCCAGGATTGTATGACTCCATTTCGCTGTCCAGGACTATTCATCTTTATTCTTGTTTCGACGTGGTACCATCTTCCCGGGACAAACTGTTTATTCCACGCAAAATCTTCTCCATAATTGCTTGGCTGATCAGGGTGATAGACATACTGAACGATCTGGCCATTGTCGCGCCACATGATCCTTGAGCTCCATCCGTCAGTTCCTGTGGGCTTGTTGGCTCCTGTGTTTGCGGCTCCTCCGGCTAGACCGGGAAGTTTTCCGCCTTTGACAAAGTCAAATCCGTCGTTGAATTTGACATCATAAGAGATGTATGCTTCTTCGACGGGCTCAAAGTTCATTTTCCATTGGGCCCCTGTGTTCTGAGGTCAAAACTGACCTGAGGGATACGTAGTTTGTAAGACGCCGTTGACCAGGGTGACTCTTCCCTCGTCTACGCCATTATTCCATGCGGGGTT
>DATDXB010000173.1:0-5765 GCA_035289465.1 Candidatus Nanoarchaeia archaeon | reverse complement strand
CAATCCCGCAGGGTTCTTACGCTACCCGCGCCCCTAAAAATCACACACACAACCTTTCAGACAGTCCCAAAGACTAGAGAAAGTAAGACTGTCCGAAAGAGCTTGAGAAATCGTCATTTTTAAGGGGAATTCAATGTTCTCAATCGTGACATTTTTAAACGCCCCGTCATTTGCCCGCCGTATGAAGGTGGCTATGCTCTCATCGATGTATCTGCGTAATCCCACAGATACCAGGGGGCTGATGGTATCTGAGTTCAACCGTTTGCTCAAGAAGGAGGGGCACCACGTTGAAGTCGTAGCCCCAGGCGATGTAGGCATTCCCTCAGAAGACGAGATCGAAGGCATCAAGATCCACAGGTTCACCTACTTCCTTCCAAAATCCCTCCAGAAGCTCGCATATGGTCCTGGCATTCCCACAAACTTGTCAAAGAGTTGGCTCGCCCGCTTCCAAGTCCCCTTCTTCGCATTGTCATTTCTCGCAAAAGCCTTCAAACACACTAAGGGCGTGGATCTTATCCATTGCCAATGGATCCCTCCGGGGCTCATCGGTCTTCTGGTCAACAAGATCAGGAAAAAGCCGTTAGTGGTGACAGTGAGGAGAGTCGAATCAGGCAAGATCATGAAGCCCATCACGCGTTATGTGCTCAAGAATGCGGATCTGGTGCTCTTTAACTCCACGTACACCGAAAAAGAGTCAGTAGCGATCGCTCAGCCAAAAAAGTCGATGGTCCTGCACAACTCTCTAGACACAGAGAAATTCTCCCCTCTCCCTCAAGAAAGACTCAATAAACTGCGCGAGGATAATCACATCCCAAGAGAGGCTAATATCCTTCTCTTCTTGGGGCTCTTGGTGGAGAAAAAAGGCATCAACTATCTCATTGAAGCTATGCCTGCTGTGCTCAAGCAATACCCCGACACGTATCTCATCATCGCAGGTCACGGTTCAGAGGAGCAGAAGCTCAAGGACATGGTAACGAGATTCAGGATCCAGGACAAAGTCATATTCACAGGTCATGTGGATGCGAAGACAACACCCACCTACTTCAATTTGGCAGATGTCTTTGTCTGCCCGTCCATCATCGATTCAAAAGGCGACACGGAGACGCTAGGAGTCGTTGTCCTTGAAGCGCTCTCATGCGAGACGCCTGTAGTCGCCTCAAGGATAGGGGGAGTCCCTGACATCCTCACGCCAGATTGCGGCATCTTGGTCCCTCAAAAAGATCCTTTAGCCCTACACGAAGCGATCTGCGACCTGCTCAAAGACAAGAAGAAGCGGGAGGTGATGGGTATTGCTGGCCGCAAGCGTGTCGTCGAACATTTTGGTGAAGATGCCATCCGCGCCCGTCTACGTCAAGCCTATGCGCTCGTGATCCCGTCACAAAACAACGCACAAGAGGAATATGCCCATGTCTGAGATCAAGCCAAACCGTGATCCATTGAGGTATTATAACGAGATAGCGACCTCATATAATGAACACGTCAATTTGAGTCCTTACGAGACATATCGCTTCCAACAGATCACTAAGGTCATTCTCCGCTATTTGCCTAAGCGCTCCAATCTCTATGTCCATGATGTGGGCAGCGGCACAGGGCAATTCACGATCCCTTATTTTGAGAAAGTGATGCCACACTGCAAAATTCATGCCTCGGATTTTTCAGTGGGCATGGTCAAAGTCTGCAAGAAGAATTTCCCCAACTATGAGCATTCAGTGCAGGATGTGGAGAATATGACTGTTCACAGCAACACGTTTGATGTGGTCACGTCCAGGCAGATGCTTGAGCACGTGCCCAACCCTCAAAAAGCGCTCAAGGAGATGTATCGCGTCCTTAAACCAGAGGGTGTCGTAGTCTTATCCACGCCATCCTGGTTTGGAGGTATAGCTCCGCTGTATGCGCTCAAGAAGTTGACGGGAACCATGCAGCCTATCGACAACTGGTGGGCTCCTTTCAAACTCAGGCGTTACTTCAAACGTGCAGGGTTTAAAGATATCAAGTTCACGAGTGTGTGTTTCATTCCCTACCACACCATCATGCCGCAGTTCTTAGTTCCCGTGATCAAGGTCATTGATACCTTCATCAGCATGCTTCCTTTCAGGAGATATTTCGGCAGGACTCTGGTGTTCAAGGCGCGGAAGTAGAGTTAGATGCTTCTTGAGGTATTGTCTTAAAGATGCTGTCGTATTTGCTTAGGTAGAAGACAAGTGAGGCGATAGTATAAGAGCAGACAACGACCAGCAGATATGAGCTCGCGACGACGGGAGCATCAATTCCCTGCAATGAATAGAGGTAGACACCCGCAGACTCTCGAATGCCAAGTCCGGATACGGTGATGGGGACAAAGGACAAAACTGACGTGAGACAGGTGATCAGAAAGACCAACCAGAGAGGCTGAGAGACCCCAAAACTCAAGAAAGCGAAGTAGTAGATGACCGAACTCACGAGCCAGCGCAGTCCAGTGGTGAGGAAATTGAGGATGATCAAGTGGAATTTCTTGCTGACATAAAAACCGAGCAGTGCTGAGAATCCTTTGAATTTATGGGCGTAGGCACGGAGGATGTGGGTCTTTATGCGCTCGCGTAAAAATGAGGAGAACATGGGGAGCCCAAAGGCAACGATGCAGACGATGACAAAGATCAAGAGAGACACGGCGGTCTCCACATCAAAGAATTTGAAGAATGCCACGGCAGAGACTCCGCCCAAGAACAGTATGGATATGAATTTGTCAAGCACAAAGATGAGAAATCCTTCTCCAAAGGGGATGTCTCGTTTTTTGAGAAAGTACACAAGAGAGACTTCGCCAAAGCGTCCGGGGACAAAGAGGCCGACAGCCCAGCTGAGCATGTAAAAACCAAAAAGTTCCCAAAGAGGGATCTTCTTTTCGCGGGGGTGCATGAGCAAGACGATATTGATGGCGCCAAAGAGGAGATTAGCAAAGTACAGCAGCACTACGATGGGCAGATACCACAGGTTCATCTGACGCAATGTCCCGAGGATCTCCGAGATCCCGACGCGCCAGAACAAGAATCCAAGCAGCCCAATGCCTAAAAGGAAGCGGAGGGTCCAAGATACTGCTTTGTTCATCAAAGGAGAGGCAGGACCCAATCTATTTAAACATACGCGCAGCCGTGCCTGAAATGAAAGTCACCATCGCAGTCCTCCATCAAGACGGCAGATACATCGCCCGTATCTTGGACTACTTGATCACCCAAGACGGCAGGACCAAAGATGAGGCGATAGCTCACGCAATTCAAACATACCAGGAGCTCAAGCAGGAATATCCTCTCAAGAAAGTGCCTATCGACAAAAACTACTATCCTGGTTGGGAATTCGTCCAAAAGGATGTGAACTGATGATGTCGACTATTTCTTATTGAATTCCTTGCGCAGGGGGACAAGCTGATTCGTCTGTTTATCGTAGAGCTTGATGACTTTGATGGGACAGCACTCAAAGGCGACCCAGTGGGGTTCGATGCCATCGACATCAAGGGTTTGCTTCATGATGACACCGTTTTGAGACTTGATGTCCGTACCTCCGATTAAGACTGCTTTGTTATCCTCAGGATTCATCTTCCAGAAGTCAGGCACCAATTTAGCGCAAGCCCCGCATTCGATGCATCCTGCGCGGTGATAGACGATTTGGAAAGCAGATTTTTTGACCATAGGTGATGAAGGTCGGCCCTTGTTTATAAAGTTTCTTTCAGAGGACTTTGAAGGCTTGAGGGTAAGTTAGTCACGTAATTTTTAAATAGGTCCAAGAGTCCATACCCTTATGCGCGTGATGTTGATCTATCCAAAGGATATCGCGGACAACTATTACGCCAAGCGTCCTGTTCTCTCCTTAGCCTATCTCGGCACGGTCCTTGACCAGAAGAATCATGTCGTCGAACTCTTGGATATGAGGTGCAAGGACTATGATCTCTCTTATTTCAAGAAGCGATTTATTGATTTCAAGCCAGAGATGGTAGGATTCACCATGATCGCGCTTTCCCTTGATCAAGCCTATGAGATGATGAAGTTCATTCGCGAGCAAAAACCTGACACTAAGATCGTCTGCGGCGGTCCAGAAGTCACCTTGCTTCCCAAAAAGATCCTTGAGCGCCCTGAGGTGGACTTCGCGATTTCTGGCGAAGGCGAATATGCGCTTCCCGACTTGATCCAGTGCATTGAACAAGGCAAAGACTATAGCCATATCTGGGGCTTGGGTTACAAAAAAGATGGCCAGATTTTCCATAAGCCTGCAAAAAATATCGAGAATCTTGACGCCCTGCCATTTCCGGATTACGATCTCTTCGATCTCACGAAGTATCGCACCACAGTCAGACGTATCAAGTGGCCGGTGATGACCTCCAGGGGTTGCCCCTACAATTGCAAGTTCTGCGATTCGATCAAGGTGAATCTCGGTTATCGCGTCAGATCGCCAAAGAATGTCGTCGATGAACTCGAGAAGCTCAAGAACAAGTATGACGCCTCGCAATTCCAGGTCTTAGACGACAATTTCGCGATTTACAAGGAGCGTGCATTAGGTATCTGTGATGAGATGATCAAGCGAAAGCTCGACATGCATTGGGTCGTCGGCCAGGGTTTCTCGCCATCAAAAGGGGATCCTGATCTCTTCAAGAAGATGTATGATGCTGGCTGCAGGGTCTTGTACTTTGGTGTGGAGAGCGCTGATGATGAAGTCCTCAGGGCGATTGGGAAGCCTCATACGGTCGCTCAAGTCAGGCAAGCTGCGAAGTGGGCAAAAGAAGCGGGTTTGGTCATCAAGGCTCCGTTCATCTCGGGCTTGCCCAAGTCCAGTTATGCTAAGGAGAAGAAGTATATCGACTTCTTCAAAGAGGTCGGTATCGACATGCCGAAGATGGGTCAGCTCATCCCCTTCCCAGGAACACCGATGTATGATTGGGTCAAGAAGAACGCGACCCGGATGTTTATGGGTCTTGATGACATGCACGAGAAAGCGTCGCAATCACGAGGCGTCTTAGACACGGATCTCTTCAAGCCAGCCTTTGAGACCGCGGATTTCACCGTCGATGAAAGAATAAAGATCCTCAAGGAATTCCAGCATCAGTCCGAGAAGTGGATCCTGCAGAACACCTTTGGCAGAACCTTAGGCTGGCTGATGTTCTGGGCTTCAAGATACAAGCCAATCAGAAGATTAGGCGTCCAGTTCTTGGATATTTATTACACTCAGTTCTGATTAACTCGATCACCAACGTTTAAATAATCCAGACACCCTCAGAGGGCCATGGAACAGAAATGGCAAGGACGGATCGAGATAAACCCCCGGGTGCTGGTGGGTAAGCCTATCATCAAGGGGACCCGCATCAGCGTGGACTTTATCCTGGATCTGTTGGCGCACGGATGGACGAATGAACAGATCATCAAGAACTATCCTCAGCTCAAGAAAACCGACATCCAAGCCGCGTTGGAATACTCTGCGCACTCCTTGAGACATGAGGCAGTGTATCCTCTTGAAGCATGAGATTTCTTGTTGATGAGAACTTTCCTTTGGAGGTCGTTGATGGCCTCAAGTCAAGATTGTGAACTATCAGGGCCAAGATTTTAATAGGCCTATGGACACTCACGCCCTGATGATCCCTGCTCTGTATATTCTTACCCTGATCTTCTGGCACTGTCCTAATATATGGCTCTCAATTGCCAATGCAAAAAGTTCCCCCACGTCCATAATTTATGTGTTAACCCTTCCTCCATTCCTGGCGACATTTTTCCATGCAATGGTTTAACAAAATTCCAGTAAAATTGAAA
>DATDXB010000172.1:0-6833 GCA_035289465.1 Candidatus Nanoarchaeia archaeon | reverse complement strand
GGATTTCTTGATGCCAATGGGGCCAAGGTCGACACTGAGCTTATAGGCTGGATTGCGTGCTTCTGGGAAATCATCTACGGACAGGATGGTACCTACACGAATATCGACTTTTTCAAAATCCTGCCAAGTGATCATAAAAAGCGAAGACGGATAGTACTATAAAAATCAGTACGTCTCTAGATCAAACGAGAACATGTCGTCATCAGAATCGTCTTTCTTTTCTGAGACAGGTGCGTCTGCGCGTGGTGGCTCAAAGTCAGGTTCATCTTGTGGCTCGTCTTGGGAAGGGAAGAGTTCTCTGCCTGAGAGCTGATCATTAGATTGGACAGGAGCAGGGTTGTTTGTTTGCGCAGGCGGCGCTGAATCAAAGAGGTTGAACATGGCGGGCGCAGTAGTACTGGCCTCATTGTTGGAGTCAAAGATGTTACGGCTTGGAGTCTCTTGAGAATGCGCTTCGTAAGAGGGCGTCTCGGTCTGTTCGCTACCCCCATAATTGGTCCTCACTTCCCCTACAAGCGATTGGAGCATCCTGATGATCTTGCGGATGTCATCGTGGGTATCGTGAGAAGTATCGATGGTCAATTGCATGTCCTGGTGACAGCAAGGCAGGTATATTAACGTTTCGAGCCCGAAAAGAATCAAAGCTTGTCTTCAATACCTCGATTGCCCAGCTGGACTGTGGTGTATATTGCACAACCGACTAAGCTGCCGACAAAGCCCGCCGCGCCAGAGGCAAGACCTAGAGCAATGGATGCTCCGATGGCGACTGCAGATTCGTAGGGTCGTTGGATGTCAACATGCTTGGCGAGTGCGTAGACAATAGGAAATGCACTGGTGATTATAGGGCCTATAGTCATCACTGCAGATTCCCGTGGAGAGAAGCCGCATTCAAGTGCGCGTTTGTAAGGATTCATGGGAACAAAGCACAACGGAGATGATTATAAACTTTAGGGAGCTGATATTGGGGTGACCTGCAAGGGGAGATGTAGATCAGAACATGATCCAATCTTGTATCGATTGAACACTTCTGCTTGATCGTCAGAGGTTAATCGAAGGCAGAGATCAAGATAGGCAGGGAGATATGCGGCATTGACAAATCCTTCACAATCTGAGACATTCTGGAAGAGATAATGTGTTCGGGATGGAATGAGATTTGTCGTGCAATCTTCTAAAATCCGATCATAAGGGAAATTCTCAATGGAGGTGATCAGATCACATTTTGCACTGCGCTTATAAGAAGAGGGAAGGCAGGTCTGGGGGAATGATTTACAGCCTCCAGTATCGATGTGTTCTCCGGCAGTGACTGATTGTCCACACAATTGTGTAGAACAGGAGCTGCTGAGGAGGATAGGAATCATCAACACAAAGGTCAAACAGATGGAAGTTAGTTTATGTCTCATGTTATCGCCCAAACAAGTCCATATAGTTCTTGAAGACTTGAAGTGAGGATTCTTCCTCAGTCATGCCCTTAGCTTTGGCGATGACTTTGATGCTCTCGATAATGAAGGATGGTTCGTTGTAAGATTCTGGGTATGGCGTGAGCCAAGGCGCGTCAGTTTCTGTCAACAATTGCGCAAGAGGTGTCATCTCAGCCACCATCTGGAAGTGCTGCAATTTTTTGGAAACCGCAGGAATCGAGATGTAGTAGCCAAGATCAATAGCGCGTTTCACAAGTGATTTCTTTCCAGAAAAGCAATGCAGCATGACTTTCTTGAGTCCTGATGCTTCAAGGATATCAAGACAATCAGATTCTGCATTGCGTGAATGGATCACGACAGGAAGATTCAACTTCTTGACATGCTCAAGGATGCGGGCGAAGTGTTTCTTTTGTTCTTCATGGCGAGTCTTGTCCCATTTGTAATCCATACCCACCTCACCAATCCCCACGATATGTTCTTTGTTCTTTGCGATGAACGCGAATTCTTCGTCAAGATCAAGCGTCCCTTTCTGAGTGGATAATCCTGCCTCATCAGCGCCCATTCCCAAGAGCTCAGTAGGATACAGACCCAGTGTGCAATGGATGATGTCAGGGTATTTCTTAACTAAAGCAAGCACTTCACGATTCGTAGGCGTATTGACTCCGCTACATATGATCCGTTTCACACCTGCCTTTCGCGCCCTATCAAGCACAGCCTCAAGTTTGTCTTCGTAATACTTGTGCGTCAGGTGCGAATGGCAATCTACTAACATAAGTCCCATAAGATGCCAAAGAAGAGGGCGGTATAAAAGGCTTGCCTCAAGTTCCATCATCTCACGAAAAGTCTTAAAAGAGTGATGAGATTACCCCCTATCGATGATTGCAGAAATCACAGACATCTTGCTGGTTGATGACGAACCGGCATTCCATACGGACTTAGTTCAGGAGATAGAATTCAGTCTTGCTAATCGTAATCTGAGAACACATTATGCCGCTGATGGAGAACGAGCTCTTGCACTCTATGCAGCACATCCAGGGATCAGACTTGCTATCTTAGATACGGAACTAAAGCCTACAAACGAAAGAGGCTACGAGATTCTTGATCGACTTCGTGAAAGAGGATATAAGGGTCCTGCATTAGGACGATCGGGCAAATCAGGATACCAACACCAATGGAAAAAAAGGGATGCTACTTTCTTGGACAAGAATGCCCGCAGGTCTGTATTCATTGATACGCTGAAGAGATTACTGGATTCTTCCAACCCATAGACACGGGTTTATACTCCCCTACATCATTGTATGTGCACAAATGACCGACATTATTATATACTATGTGCCCATACAGTAGACTGTGGCCTACATTGAGAGTATAAAACGGAACAATAAGGAATATTACTACCTCACAAAAAACGTGAGGCTCAGCTTAAGTGAATGGAAAAAAGTAAGGATTTTCTTAGGGGATAAGAGACCTTCAAAAGAAGCGCTAAGAAAACATGCTAAAGAAATAGAAGATAAGGCAAGACCCTTCTTAAAAGTATCAAACTATGCTTACCTTTCAGACCATGATGCGGAAACCTTACAGGACTTAAAAGAAGGTTATAATGTCTGGCTCAAGCAACTTCCAACAAGCGTTAAAGAAAAGATGAATGAAGACTTTGTTATACGCTTTACGTATCATTCTAATGCCATTGAGGGCAATAGGCTGACATTGAGGCAGACCGCTCTTATCCTAAAAGACAAAATAATTCCATCTGGAGTACGGGCAGAAGATTACAATGAAGCGATAAACGGAAAAGAATGTTTGGATTTTCTTAAAAGAATCAAAGGGGAATTAAACACCAAATTGCTGGAAGCGGTCAATGGGATTCTTACTAAGAATACGGGAGTAATCTATGGCGGGAGGATACGATTCTTTGATGTGCAGATTCAGGGTTCGACACACATTCCCCCTCATCATACAGAGCTTAAAAAGCACATGCTCAACTTTTTTAAATGGTACAGCTCAAATAAGAATAAGTTGCATCCGTTTGAACTCGCTGCCCTGGTTCATGCGAAATTGACATGGATACATCCCTTCGAGGATGGAAATGGCAGGACTGCTAGGGCAATTATGAATTTTATCCTCATGAAGAGATGGTTCCCCATGTTCTTTATTCCTTTTGAGAAAAGAGAAGAGTACTATCAATCATTGGAGATCGCTGACAGAGGGAATTATCAAGAGTATACTTCCAGGATGTTACGATTGATTATCGATCAGATAAGAAGTTACAGACATAAGGAAGAAAAATGATTGGTGGAAATCAAGGAAGGAAAAAATTTCTCAAAGGGCGTAGTCTACAAAACCTATAGAAACCTTTAAAACACCCCTATGCATCCTCTCGTCTATAAAGCAATAAGGTGATCAAACAATGAGTATCCTAGGAATGCAGTTCAACAAGATCAGTGTCAACAGAAATGAGAATGTCCATGGTCAGGTCAATGCCGAGCACAACTTCTATGTCTCTGGTGTCTCAAAGTCAGATATGAAGTTGGGCAAGGCCGATGCCGCGCCGTTGAAGGTCGAATTTGAGTGGACCGTCAGATACGAACCAAACGCAGGCTCGATCACCATTGGCGGCTATGTCCTCTATCTCACCAATGACGCAGAGTCAAAGGAGATCCTCGAGAAGTGGACTAAGGAGAAGAAGTTGGGCAAACAGCTCACTCTTGAGCTTGCTAAACATTACGTTCCACGATGCAACTTGACTGCCGCGATGGTCTCACGCGAAGTCAACTTGCCTCCGCCCTTCCCGCTTCCACGTGTGAAGTCTGAAGGGAAGTGATCATTTTTCGATTTTTTTGGGGAATTCTTCAGGATTGACAATCAAACAAGTCCCGTATTGTTTAAGCGCTAAAAGATGTCCATCTTGCGTGACGATATAGTCTGCTTTCCCTTCAACTGCGGCTTCGATGAATTTGTCATCGTAAGGGTCGTCCTTCACCGCGAAAATCTGTCGTGTTGGTATGACCATGTCAGCTCGTTCATAGATCAGGTTTTCCCACCACTCCATATCCTCTACCGATAGAGGTTTTTTGAAGTTTCCGAGAATTCTTCGAAATTCCTTGATAAGAGGATAAGAAGAGACGAGGATAAATTGATCATCAAACCATGCGGACATGACCTGCGCGCTGGCTCCAGGCCAATGGATGCCAGAAACGAATATATTTGTATCTAATACAACTCTCATGGAGTGCGTGCCTTGCGAATGGCATCCCACATGTCCTTCTCGGTGAGTCCATGCTTCTTAGCATGTTCATGTCCTTTCTTGATCATCTCGTGGAATTCTTCTTTAGATGGGCCAGAGAGCTTCCTAAGGACGAGCTCATTGCCGATCTCAACCACAATGAACTTATCCCCTGGATGCAAGCCCATGTGATCCCTAAATTCCTTGGGGATGACGACTTGTCCGCGTTCTCCCATCTTGGTCACTTCAAAGTCCATTGTTCATCACCAAATCACATAAGTAGGATTATCATATTTAAAGGTATGCCTCATAGTCGCGCTCGTCATTGTTATTCCAAACTTTCCAGCTGTACTGTGATGGTCCTGAACGCCATTCTCCAGATTTATTCTCGGGCAAGGTAGTGAATACGCCGCCGCCATATCTTCCCATTTTCAAATCCTCAACAGTGCAAGGTCGGACATCAATACCCCTAGACGATGAATAACTATATGGCTCTTGCGTCTGGTTAAGAGATTCGCGAGGAGGATTAGAACACGCAGAGATTAGAAATAGAACCAATAGCAATAGGATTTTACTGCCCCTATATCCTGCGTAAACTAGGCGCTTTATAAAATCAAGCCTCTACTGGATCTTATATTCTGATATAGATCTTCTTCCGATGAAGCACATAGGAAATGAGAGTCCAGACCAAGGCATAAGTCAAGGCGTAGAGCAATGATCCTAAGACTGGCCCTCCAAGAAGAGAGAACACATGGCTATGGTTCCAGCTCACAAGGTTGGACTCTCTGACAGGGATTTTCCAGAGGATAAAACCTATCACCGATGAGGCGAAGTAAATTGCAAGGGGATTAAGGCCCAACCATTGGAAGGGTCGCAACACCAAGGCCCCATCCATGACTAAGCACATAGCAAGCACTAAGAGAGCGATTCCTCCAGTGACCAATACAAACGAAGAGGACCACAGCTGTTTGTTGATGGGCAGCCAGAAGGAAACAATCCACCCGCAAATAATCAGGCAAAGCCCGCTCAGGAGCATCCAGGTCGGACGTCGGTGAGGATTCTTGCGGATGAAGATTCCACAGACAACACCCATCAAGGTCGTCGCAAGAGCCCCCAGGGTACTCAAGAGTCCTTCAGGATCTCCCCAAGAAGCCCACGTATGGGTTCCAAGGATCAATCGGTCGACATAGCCTGCGAGATTTCCTTCAGGCGTCAGCACCCCAAACCCATATCCAGGAACCAAGACGAGCATCATCAGGGAAGAATAGCCCACAAGCAACACCACGATCCAGCAAAGTATCTGTCTCCAGGAGAACCGCAGAAACATAAGCGAAGCAAGCAGATAACATATTGCGATGCGTTGGAGCACGCCCATGATGCGAAGCGCGGAGAGGCCAGTGAATGAGAGTGCAGAAAGGATGAAGCCTAATCCAAAGAGGATAATGCTCCGTCGGAAGATTTTACCAAGTAAGATATGAGGACCATACTCCTTCGCCTTGCTTAATGAATACGGAATCGCAACGCCCAGAATGAACAAGAACAAGGGAAAGACGATATCTGCAAATGTCAATCCATCCCAAGAGACATGCGCTAATTGAGGATAAATGGCTTCCCAACTACCTGGATTGAGCAGGACAATCATACCAAAGACACAAAGTCCGCGAAAGACATCAAGTCCTACTAAGCGTTGGTGTGTTGAATCCCTAGATTGAAGTCGAAAAGTGAAAGAGAAAGAAGTCTAAAAACAATAATCAATACGTCTCAAGATCGTCGTCTTCAGCAGCTGCGTTATTGCCTGCGGTAGGCGTAGCTGATGGAGCCGATTTGGCCGAATCGCCATTCTTGTGGATCCTTGCAAATGCAGGGGTCACGACAAGATAATCATCACCAAAGCCGGCGATTTCGCCTTCGATGGCGTCGGTGGTCTTCTTGAGCTTGTTGATGGCGCGTTTGAGCTCGACGATATCGCGGTCCTTGAGAGGTTTGATGTTCACAAGGGCGATAGTGCGTCCTTCGCGCAATACTTGTAGGATTGGTTTGAGGTCTTCAAAGTCATCCAGGTGGAAGGGTCTCACATAGTACTTAGTGTCATCATCAACAGAAGTGTCCAGTTCGACGTATGCGTCCTCTTGTGGTTCCGCATACTCATCTGCTTTTTTGCTGCGTCTAAACGCGGAAAATATCCCCATCGT
>DATDXB010000171.1:0-5042 GCA_035289465.1 Candidatus Nanoarchaeia archaeon | reverse complement strand
GTACTTATCGGGTGAACCAAGAACTGCTTGGCGAACTTAAGCATGAAGCTGATTGCATGATGGGCTGATTTAAAGCTTTCTCTGCACAGGCATAAGGATTATAATTGAGTTCTCACTCGCCCCAGATCATGAGAACCATCCTTGAGGCAAAAGACATCGCGCCATTGACAGCAGAACAGCACCGCCATATTGAAACGATCTCCCATCTCTTCACTCAGCGAGAACAAGCATATGCTCCCCCTGAAAACGAGGAGGGGTTCAAGGCATTCTGCGACCTGGATCGTCGTGTCGATGAGCTTGTCTTGAGCGCAACCCGAGGCCAAGCCGCAGCGCTCAGCCCATCACCCCTCGCATTGAGGCCAGTACACCACTTCATCGCCAACTTGCGATCGACAGGGACAGACACTTATCAATTCCGTAACCTGGTTGATCAATCGTATAGATTGCTCTTTGACCATACAGACATCGGACTTAGCAACGGAGTGATTGATACCCCTGTCAACAACCCCGCACAACAACGCGCAGTATACATGCATCCTCGATGCGAAGGTATCGACTATACGTGCACCATCGAAGATCCATGCATCGCAGCTGTCCTTCGCGCAGGCTTACGCTCAGCAATCATCATCGGCGACAAGGTCGAACATCTCACTGGAAAAACACCAAATTACGCCCTCTTCCGCATCAGTCGAAGCCATGGCAAAAAAGAGGAGCTACGCTATATGATCGATGATACGACAAGCGCTTACTCGGGCGAACATATCGCCGGAAAAGAACTCATCGTACCGGACTTGATGCTCGCCACAGGAGGCAGCCTGATTGCCATAGACCGATTGCTCCAGGCACAAGTGATGGCACCAAAGAGGACTCGCGTCATGCCTTTGTTTGCAACACCTGAAGGCATCTTCAACCTATGCAACAACACCAACGCAAGAATCGAAGCCTTACGCATCGACCCCTGCCTCAATGACATCGGATACATCAAACCCGGATTGGGAGATGCCGGCGACAGACTACTTGGAGCAGATTGTCCTCCTGAAATGACTGCAATGCTTGAGAGATTCAATGCCCAAGTCGGATTCTGCATTCGATATCGGGCGCAGATCGAGAAGATCTATGAGACCATGGCGCAGGCGCTTCCGGAGTCTTTGTTCAAATAATCTTGGAAAATATTTCTTTTTTCCACTTCCACTGGACAGCGACGCGCAGACTATTTTTAAGCTGACTTTGGCAGTCCCGGATGCGCTCCATGCGAAAATGAAGCGACATACAGAACTTAAGTGGAGCGATATCGCTCGACAAGCATTTGAGCGAAAAGTGGAGGGGATAGAATTCATGGAGAAGGTATTGACCAAGAGCGCCCTTACCGAAGAAGACGCAGAACGCATAGGACATAGGCTCAAAGCAGAGATCAGAAAAAGATTCACCAAATGATTCTTGTCGTCGACACCAATAGGACGGACTTCTCAATGAATGTTTAAGATTAATTCAGGTATTGGTTTGAACAACGAAAGGTTTAAATATGTAGTAAGATATGTCTTACATATGGCTGATATCGCTGTAACAAGTATGAGCTCAAAAGGACAGATAGTGATTCCTGCAGACATGCGCAAGGACTTGCGCGAAGGCGAGAGCTTTGTTATTATGAGGAATAAGACTCAGATCATCTTGAAAAAAGCAAGTACTTTTCGCAAGCAGCTGATAGAGGATCTTGAATTCGCCAGGCGGACTGAGGAGGCCTGGAGGGAGTATGACAAAGGAAAATTCAAGTCGATGCACGCTGACGAATTCTTGGCAGAGCTCAAGAAAGCATGATTATTGATCGAACAGACCGATTCATTAAGACATTCTCAAAGATAAGAGATTCGGCGACCAAAGAACATATTGCCAACCAGATACAAAAAGTCATCGCCACACCAGAGATTGGAAAACCGATGCGCTATGCAAGGAACGGAACACGAGAACTCTACGTATCTCCTTTTAGACTGGCTTATACATATTTGAAAGACGAGAACAAGATAATCTTTCTTGACCTATACCGTAAAGACAAACAGTAAGACTATGCAAGAAGGTAGGGAATTCTTGCTGGTTTTCAAACACACATTCGGGAGTCTTCTACGACGCTCCCTGTCCAGATTTCAACGTTCTTGCATGTAACAAATGGCGGTTTGCATTCTGCATTCGTAGAACATAATTTATGACAAAGTAAATCTCCTCGTTGTTCTGGCTGAGCGCCCTCTGGAGCAAAATATGAGGCATAACATTTATCGCCAGACTGACAATCAGAATCCATTTTGCAGGTTTGTTGAACTGATTGAGCGCATGCAGCCAATAACAGCAGAGCCATGATAACCATCATGAGGTATTTCATCGACCTTGAATCTATTGACCTCCTCCCGAGGACTTTTGATTGTGGCGCCTCTCCAAAGAAGATGTGGAAAGAGGTTTTAGTGTTATCCATATGTTTCTAGATAGGTAGCGACTATATAATTGGGATCACATAGAATCGCAACATTTGGTCTTTTGAGGGTTTTTCAAAGTCCTTAATAGTTAAATCGTCGTTCATACTCTTTATGGTCGAACCATTCCAGGATTAAGCTGACAACGATGACTTCTTCTCTGGCGATGGAGTAAATGAGTCGCCAACCACGTGGGAGATCGTATTTCCATACGTTTCCAAGCCCATACTTGTGTGTATACTCCTTTGGGATGAGCCGCTTTGGGAGCTGAATTCCGCAGAAAGCATTTTCCTCGATATTGGCCAATGCTTGTTTGATAAGTTTGAAGAGCTCTCTTTCTTGATCATCGCTATGCTCTAGCGTATAGAACGCTTCTTTGATTTTTTCATCTGCGAATCGATACGTAGAGGGAAGTTTCATTCAGATCACCGTAGATCGGTACGTGCATGATACTTTCTGGCTAGTTCGGGATAATAGATCCAGCCAATTTTACCCTCTTGGTCGATAGAGATTCTTCCCGAGTAGAGGAGGTAATTGATGATCACGCAAAATGTTTGGTACATCATTTTCTTAGGGAGGGATTCCCACAGCTTGCGCTTCTTGAATTCCCCATCATGTTCCTTGACAAATTCCTCGACCATTAACACCGTGTCCAAGCGCGGATAGCGGAGGATGTTTTTAGCATCCATTATCGGTGTTTCTCGCATGTTATATCCATTGATATAACAGTCATTCTTAAATCTTTCGGCGGATCTTGTGATGGATGAAGAAAAATAGAAGGGATGCCTATCCAGAGCCGCGTTAGGCGTTGATTGGTCCATCGTAGGTCGTTGATAGTAAAAGGTCATGTGTTATGGGCCGATCCAGCACTTCGGTTGAGCGAACGCATATACTCCATCTGGGCATTCCTCCTATCGCAAATCGTTGAGGATTCGCGATTATGATGTGGCTATATCCCTACCTCGACTTCTTCTGAGAGGTTGAACTTCTGCAGTGCGGTGTCGAGCCGTCCGCGCTCTTCGGTGAGTCGTTTCACAAGAGCGTTGAGCTCATCGCGATTGATACATGATACTCTCACGGTATCTCTTCCATCTGAATAGAGGGATTCTCTGCTGTCCTTCAATTCGCGCAGGGCATGGATCTCCTTGTCCAGCATGTCCCTATGGATACGCGCTTCTTCGGGAGTCACCTCGATGCCCGGGATCTTGACCATGACGTTCTTCTTTCGTAGCGCCACAGTCACGGCAAGGAGATGTTGCATAAGAGCTCGTACTTTAGGGGCATAGTCCTCAAGCTTTGTAGGCTTGACAGAACCCTTCTCTTCGATGCGGACACGTTCTGTCGCACGTTCTTTGCGCTCTTCACGTAATTCCTCCAACTCCTTGATGAGCTGAGCCCGTTTCTGGACGAGTTCATAGATAGTCGCTTTCATGGAACTCACAGGAGGGCGCCTCATTAAAATAGTCTATGTGTGGATGTCCAGTGAAAGTGGAAAAAAGAAATTTTTTCTTAAGAAAAGTCGCCAGAAATCCCACTACTTTAATGGTGGGATGAATGGCGATAGACCCTTGACAAAGCAAAGCAGTACCTTGAGACGCACCACGCCAAAGACACAAACTTCAAAAGGAATCCCAGCCCTTTAGGGCCGACTTCTTCATTGACAACCAAGAATTCGACTACAGCTTGACAGATATCGCAAAAGGAGCAGAAATCGCATGGAGCACAGTCCACGAGCTCTGGCCGGACATGGTACGGTTAGGTCTTGTCACCAAGACAAGAAAGATCGGCCGAGCGGAGTTGTATAAACTAAACAAAGAGAATCCCTTGGTCAAGAAGTTAATCGAACTCGATCTCCTTGTCTCTCAACAATTGATTGATATGGAAATCGAGAAGCAGAAGATCGTGGTGTGATTATCGGATCAGTAGCTTCCCTCCAGGGGTCTAACCTATTTCGACTGAATAGAAAGCCAAGGGAACTATGACCGTTTGCTAAGTGCGCCAGTCTCATCAAGTTCAATTACGCTAACGGCAGTATTTTCTCGGGGAAGGTACTTCCTGAACTTTTGAATCGGCTCGCCATGCAAGTAAGCCAAAAGGCACGCGATCGGTCCACCATGACTCACGAGCAAGATAGAATCAGTCTTATGTTTCGCACTCAATTCGCCATACCATCCAACAACACGCTCCCATGTATCCCTTAAGGTCTCACCGCCTTCTGGCCTGAACTCATACCATTCAAGACCAAGTCTTTCTACTGCATTACTAATCTCTTCCTTAGGTTTACCCTCATAGACCCCTTTCGCCTGCTCTCGTAATTCTTTGACTCTCACCAAACAGACCTGTAGATAAAATCTCAATATCTCCTCAGCAGTTTGAACAGCCCGATCCAGATCGCTAGAATACGCAAAATCTATCTGCGCGTCTTTCAACTTCAAGGAAACGTCTGGCACTGTCCTAATATATGGCTCTCAATTGCCAATGCAAAAAGTTCCCCCACGTCCATAATTTATGTGTTAACCCTTCCTCCATTCCTGGCGACATTTTTCCATGCAATGGTTTAACAAAATTCCAGTAAAATTGAAA
>DATDXB010000170.1:0-7951 GCA_035289465.1 Candidatus Nanoarchaeia archaeon | reverse complement strand
TTTCAATTTTACTGGAATTTTGTTAAACCATTGCATGGAAAAATGTCGCCAGGAATGGAGGAAGGGTTAACACATAAATTATGGACGTGGGGGAACTTTTTGCATTGGCAATTGAGAGCCATATATTAGGACAGTGCCCATTCGCTAAGGCAATGTTATATCCCCTAAATGTGTTTTCCAAAACCTTGCACATCTCGGCTGTTGCGATACTGCTCACCCCAGTCACTGCGTCAGGACCAAGTAGCGAAGAGTAAAACGAGACCGCCCGCTCTAAGCCGCGCTTAGATGTGGCGCCCACCACCCGAGGGATGTTCTCAACAGTCCATATGGGATCGCCTGGATTGATCCGCTCAGGACAATGCGCCACATAGACGTCGCGTCCCACCTTATAGGAACCTCGCTTACTGAGTTCCGCTTGAAGAATCTCAATGACACGTTCTTCACAGGTGCCAGGTTCTACCGTGGACTCGATCACGACAAGGCTTCCTTTCTTCACCAATCGCCCCACTGTGTGTGAGACCTGCTCAAGAGGAACATAGGTATCAGTGGGGACGCTGATTGTAATGACGTCGGCGCCCTCGGCATCTCGGGGATTTGTCGAGGCTTCAATGCGCAGTCCCTTTCTCAGACAAGATGCGATGTACGGATCCTTAATGGGCGATCTCCCCCTATTGATGGTGGCCACTTTTTTGGGATCGACATCGATACCTATGACCTCGTAGCCCTTACTCTGACAAAAGAGAGCAACAGGAAGACCCACATACCCCAAACCAAATACTGCGACCTTATAGGGTTCCATGGGCGCGAGGATTGCGAGGATAATTATAAAGTTATAGATTCACGGTCTATAGATTCACCGATTAGGCTGGGCGGGACGGACAATCTCAGACTGCCTGCAGATCTGGAGCACCATCTCCACTGGCGTACCTAATCGGGTGGGGATGTTCTGCACGCCTGCAGTGAGTTCACCTGTGCAAGGATTCTGCGAGGTCAAGGACAAGGTCTGAGCGACCTCACCGGGACCCTTGGTGATCAGTTTATATCCCTGCTTGCGCTTGTCCAAAACCTCCTCGAGCATGAAATTGAAACCCTTTTGCGATTCCTCGCATGAACCCAAACCTGAAGAACAACGCACCTGGCCCCCCTGGGCGCAGTCCTGGACAAGCTCCCTGAATGTCGCCTGATGACACTCGCTTGTCGTGCCTAACATCGTGTTGAGAAAACTGGTGGCCAGGGTCTTCTCCTCAAACTCCTGCTTGAACTCCTCTGGTTCTGAGGTCAGATACTTCAGACCAAAGAGCAGGCCCAAGATGACCAAGATCATGATGATCGCAAGACCCATGATCTCCATCTGTGCGCTGCGTCTGAGGCTCATAGGTCTAAGTCCCTCTCATAATATCTCACTTCAAGGACACCGAAATTGAAGCGGTCATTGACCGGATCAAACAAGAGAATCGGGATGATAGCCGTGTCAAAACCCGCATCCTCCAGGGGATTTGTATACACCGCGATCGGATCACCTGGCGTGGGAAATATCTGCGATACTGTTAGCTCTGTTGTCCCAAAAAAGGGACTATATCTCGAAAACACCTTAGGATCCTGCTTGAGGATCTCGGCAAAACGCGCAAGCTTAAGCATGTCAAAACAATTCTCCACCTGAACACCCACCCTTGCGCAATCAAGCTCGGGCAGAGTCACCGCTTTTCGCACGATCTCAATACCCTTGAGCTGGGCGACCTTCTCATACTCCTCAATCGCGCCTTTTTTGGCAATCACGAAAAAGAACGCGAGCCCGATGACGATGAGAAAGAAGAAGACAACCAATACACCTATAGTCTCAAACATCTTGACTTGGGCTTTTCTCATCCTAGTACACCAACGGACAACCCTGGTTCAACAAATCACGGTTGATCTGCTCAAGATCCTCCATAGGAAAGTCCATGCGCTTATTCTCTAGACCCAGCGATAGATCGGCTGCCGTCGCGGCTATCCCATCAAGAATAGTAATCGCATTCTCGTACCCACAGTTCTCCTTGCCCTGAGTATTGAGATCCCTGGTCCTTTGCGCGTAGATCTTTGCTATCGTCTGGGCACGCTCAAGCGATTTCTCCACCTGACACGAATACATCGTCGCATCCTGAGCGAAGATCGCGCCTAACAAAGTCCCTATGGCTGTGAAGGGAGCCTGCTTTTGCACAAAGTCCAGACTATCCTCGTCGATCTTCTCATAGAAGGTCAACGATTTCGCGCCGCTATCTATATTGACGCCCTTGACATCGACTTCCTCAAGAGTATCGCTGAGTTTTGAGGCGAAGTCTTGCGCGCTCAGAGGACCCACATTGAGCAAGATGATCTTGATGACCTCATAATCCTCATCCTCAATCGTTCCGATGTTCTCAAGAGCGATCGTCTCTGTGTTGAGCTCACGTGGAAAAATCGAGGTTATCTCATCAAGAAGCGGATCCCCCTCCTGAGCATAGACAAACCAATACTTGATGTTTTTAGAAGACATATAGAGGAAATTACCGACCCTAAACGGGATCACCCAATCCTGCGACCAAAAGACCAGCTTGTCCCCCTCAAGAGGCGAGGGAATGAAGAGCGAAAGATCCCCGAATTCCTTTGAAAACGAACCCACATTGAGCGTGCAGGAACATTCCTCTGAACAGCGCGGCTCGACTGCGCCTGAAGTCCCATCAATCACCTGCCATGCCTTCTTCGCCGACGATGCACCCTCAGCCAAGAACACAATATCTTTGACCAAGGATTCAGCCAGAGACTGGTCATGGGCAGCCTTCTGTTTCATGATGAAACTAAAGAAGGCAAGCAAAATCACCGAACCCGCTATCAGGACAAAGACCCAATTGAACTGGACCTCGATGTTAGCACGCCTCATGGCCACTGTGACACCTTGGTCCTATCCCCAAGCCCCTCCAAACGAAGCTCAAGCGAGGTCTTCTCGACGGGGAAACAGACAAAGCCACCCTCGATGTCAAGCTTGCTCAGCTTGGTCGGGGTCTTCGCCAATGGTGTGAAGAAGAGATTCTGATCCGTGCCACCTTCCACCGCATCGGCGATCAAGGGATGCGTCGAGCGGAGATTATCCAGACTCTCCTGTTCATTTCGCTCAAGCTTCTGCAAGTCCAGAAAACAGACTTCCTTAAACCCTCCAGGAGGAGTCGCTTCATACTTTTTGACCGACCCAAAATCGATCCCCACCTGCTCGATCTTGTTCTTTAATCCCTCATAAAACGAGACAAAAGCGGCATCCTCAATGCCTTCCTGCACAGAAAAAATCGCCCGATACCCATAGAGCAAGACACCTGAGAAAATGACTAACGCAAGTATGAACACAAAGACCTCACCGATGATTTGACCTCTTCTCATAGATAATACCCTCCATCCCGGACTATTTCTTCTTTTTGGTCGCCCCCTTCTCTATCTTCGATTTGAGCTCAAACCACTCCTTTGTCTGTGCCTGAAGATCCTCTTTGTTCTGACCGTAGTACTGCGATGTCATCTTCAGCGAATCCAAGAGCTTTTTGCGCTCAACCTCAGTCACCTCTGGACCAGCGAGCTTCTTGAGCTTGTCTTGCAATCCCTTTTTCTCCTCAGGCGACAGATTGCGCATCTGACTGATCAAGGCAAGCCTTTGGCGAGTCTTCTGCTCAGGAGCCACCTTCTGCGCCTGCGCACCATGCATGGTACGCAAGCCCGCGATCGCGCCATGACGAGGTCTGTGCGTGACCAGCTTGCCAGATCTCACGGCCTGCAGATCAGTGAAGACCTCACCTGCCTTCTTCTCCTTTTTGGCCACGTCGCGTTCAGCCTGCTTCTTCATCTGAGAGATATCCATATACTCCTTAGGCTCCTCTTTGAGCATCGACTTGATCTTCTCTGCACGATCCTTGATGATATCAGGGCGCTGTTCCTGGGGCTTTTTGACCACACGCTGCTGAGGCACAGGCCGTGATGCCTTGTACTCCTGGTATTGCATGTGCCCATAATAACCCACAAGACCAAAGCCCACGATACCCACCACAGCCGCAAGGATATACCACCACACGGATTGGGGATAATCAAGGGCATCGACAGGGTTGAAGCCCCGTGAAATCTCAAGGAAATCATTGTACCCATCACCATCCGTATCCCACAAGACCGGTGAGATCTCGCGACCCGTCTCGCGGAAGTACTCATACTCCTCAAGATTAGTCAAGCCATCACCATCAGCATCCTCAGAGGCATCCTCGATGCCATACTTCTCCTCATACCAATCAGGAATGCCGTCTGCATCAGTATCCTGGTCCTTGTTGAGATTCTTAAGATCCTCATCACCAAGACACTTCTTAATCGAAGTCTCCCCCACCTGCGCACATAAAGTGCCCGCAGCACAATCAGTATCCTGCAGACACTGCTTGCCTGAAGTGCATTTATAGGGGCAGGCGCCACCGCAATCCACATCAGTCTCGGCGCCATCCAGCTTGAAATTCTGACAAGGAGGTGCCTTCTCGCAGACACCGACAGGAGAACAGAATCTGGTCGCGCAATCACGGTCTGTGAGACATCTCTTTCCCTGAGCACAATCACCGCACGGACCACCGCAATCCACATCAGTCTCTTGGCCGTTCTTTGCCCCATCATCACATTTAGTGGCCTGACAGAGACCAGCTACGCAGAAATCACTCACACAATCCTGGCTGGCGCCGCATTTCTGGCCAGCCTTGCATTTGTAACACTCGCCTGAACAATCAACATCAAGTTCCTTGAAATCCACATCGATCTGGCCATTAAGACAATGCGGGGGGATCCTGCTAAAATCGATATTGACCCCATCACTTGAGAGCAGATCAGACTCAAGGCCGACCCCATTGAGCGCCTTTGCGTCGACGATATAACGCGCCTGGTCGGCCACCTCAAAGTAGATGTCCACAAAATAGTCCTCTTTGTCTGAGGGAGTCTGCGCGACCACTTGCTGACTGGTGATGGCATCCTTGACCGAAAAGAGATATTTAGGGACCCCTGACTCTTTATCTTGTCCTTTCCATTTCGCACGGATGTGATCTGTGAAGTACGATATCTCCTTATCGGCAAAGAGAGGAGAATCATCATTGACCTCAAGCATCGAAGGCGGCGTCGAATCGATAGTCACATTGACCTGGATCTGCGCCGTCTCCGGAGCCGCGCCAATGACGGTCTCTCCACCCGTCGCACAGGTCACGAAATAACTGTATGATCCCTCTTGGGTCTCCGTTATCGAGGTCACATGCACACGGGACAGATTCTTGGCGCCAATAGGCGTGCCCAATTGATCCTTATCCTTGGCAAAATAACAACTCGCATCTTTATTGGTCTCCAGCGCAAGCGCAAAGGTCAGATTCGCCGTGAAGCGCGGCGTGTTGGAAGTGATTTGGAAACCCACACCTTCTCTCACCTCAAAGGTGATGTTGGCTACGGCCGGGCCAAGCCCTGCGAGATTGAGACAAGCGACATTGTATCGATGGAAGCCCACTTGCGTCTCCTCGATGCCCAGCTCATGGACTGTCAAGCCCAATTCCTCAAAGCCGGGGAACGCACGATCCATCGCAGAAAAGGAGGTGGATGTCTTTGATGCTTTACAGAAGGTCTCGTCATCAGTCTGGACCTTGAGCTTGGTCACAAACGGCTTTTGCACGACAGGATCAGGCATCGCAAACGCCGAGATCATGATCGGCGGCGTGGTATCAACAGAGAGATCAAAGAGCTCTTTTGATTCCTTGCCTACGTCATCCTGACAACGCACCGTAAGAGGAAATTTCACTCTCTCCTGCTTGATCCGATCAATGCCGCTCTTGAGATGGCTCACAAAGCCCGTGAGATCAAAGCCCTCAAGCGCAGAGAAGTCCCCTGGAGCAGGAATCAGAGGCGAGCCTGTGTTAAACCAAAACCTGCAATTGGCGGGATTCTGCGTCTCGACCTCGATAGGAAAGACAAAGATTGGAGAGACTCCGAAGGTGGGCATTTTAAGACGGATCGCTGGGGGCTTGGTGAAGATCCTAAACGGATGAGGCTTTGTCTGAGCCACATGACCTGCAAGATCCTTTGCCGCCGCAAAGACGACACTCTCTCCTTCAGGACCCTGATACGCAGCTGTGAACGACGTCGCTGCCCCCCTCGATATTTTGTCTGTCAAGTTAAAGTCCAAGGGCTTCACGGTGAACCTTGTGAAATTAGTCCCCTTGACGATGAGCGAATCCACCTGGACCTGCTCTGAGAAATTCAAGGTGATCTGCGCCGATGGCTGGCGCACGATGACTCCGGGCGTCGCGTTGTTATTCACCAAGATCACCAGACGAGGAGGGATTGTGTCGACGACAAACTTGAGCTCAAAGGCTTTGTCCATGGCCAGGCCATTTGTGTCTGTCGCTGAGACTTTGAGGCTGTGCGCTCCTTCCTCCAGAGCCTGACTAGGACTGAACGTCACTTGGCTTCCCTGCGGAGAAGGATTCGCAGGCAAAGTCAGCGCGCCAAAGACGATCTCAGAACCAACGATGCGCACATCTTTGTTGAAGAAGACCGTGATCTGAGGAGTGGCGCTCCTGGTGAAGAACACACCTGCTTGGCTGACCGATTCTGAGACTGAGACATTGAGCACCTTTGGACCCTGACAGGCCGCACAGGCATCAAACACAAAGGTCCCCACAATCTCCTTATTCTTTTGTTTGTCCTTAGTGAAGTAGCGGATGGTATTCTTGCCCTCCTTGAGCACAGCAAAGATCTCAGCCTTATTGCCTTCACCGATCTTCTGCAACAAGGTATTGTCCACAAAGAGCTTGTCTTGAGTATACTCCTTGAAGTCCGTGCAGCTCTCCCCTATACAAAAGAAGGTGGGATTGTCCTTACCCAAGACTTTTTTTGGCACCTCAAACTCAGTCAATTTATCTCGACGCACAATCTCGATCTCATCAGTAGCACCCTTTGGCCCCTTGACCGCAATCAGCTGAGTCTCAGGAGGGAAGACGTCACGCTCACAGGTCTCCTTGAGCTTGCCGTCAAGACCTGCACAATCACGGAAATCGCCGCCAGCCGATTCACCGTCAGCGTTCTTTGCGCAGCCCACTGAAGGATCATATTGGCACACGCCCAGATTGCAGGCATCAGTCGAGCGCGAGACGACCTTGTTGGTCTGATCCAGCTTGACGCCCCCTGATGGAGAACCGCACTGGGTCTGGCCATACGCTGTGCAATCCACATTGGCGCAACCCGATGCTGTGCCTGTCCTTGCATTGAAGAAACACTCATGCTCAGGGCTTGAGAGAGCCATAGCCTTCTGCTCAGTGCACTGGTCAAAAACCTCATTATACGCGTCGATATTAGACATACCCTGCGTGCCTTTTGAGGAGCATAACCTGCAATTGTCAAATCTCGTGTCGACACATACGCCGATGCCTAGACCTGGGAAGACATCGCGCCATTGGCAATTACCAGCCCCGCAATTATTGCGCTCACAAGCCCCCTTGCTCCTATAATCAAAACAGCCCATGCCCTGCAGGCAGTTAAAACACTGGTCCGCAAGAGAACGCGAACGATCCAAGAAACAGAAATTACGTTTTCCTGCGCCACCCTCACACGTAGCGATGCTAAAATTCAATCCAAAGTGAGCAGGCGAGAGGAGCTGACAGTTGGTAGACTTTGCGCAAATCGCACCTGAAGGGGCCGATGGATCAAGGATACAAAGATCCCCCTTATCATCAGGACAGGTCTTTTTGGTGAAAATCCTATTGAGATCATCGCAGGACATCGCCTTGTTGAAACGAGTGAAGAACAGCTCGCTGATGGTCTTATTAAAGGACGCCGCGGCGAAGGCCGAAGGACCTTTCTCCTTGTAACCCTTTGTCTGGAAATAATCCCTGAAATTCTCGTAATAAAGAGGAGAGATACACATGGTGCTCGCATCCTTGACACCCAGGCATTC
>DATDXB010000169.1:0-2465 GCA_035289465.1 Candidatus Nanoarchaeia archaeon | reverse complement strand
TTGGATCCTCGCGCAAAGACGAGTAAAGGAGATCTGGGATGGTTCCAAAAGGGCATGCTCCCCGATGAGGTTGAAACAGTGGCGTATGCGCTTAAGGTAGGTGAGGTCTCAGGGCCTATCAGATCGGAAAAAGGCTGGATTGTGCTCAAGGTGACTGCTAAACAGTCGACGCTGAGTATGAATTTTGAGCAGGCGCAACCGACCCTCGAAAAGGAGTTCACGCAAAATCTACGTAAAGAACTGGTTCAACAACTCCTCAAAGAGCTCAAATCAAGGAGCAAGATAGAGAAGTTTGAGATCTAAACGAAGGATTCTTGCAGAGCAGGACAAACCTAAGTTTATAAATATCTTATGCCTTAATGAGGCATGGTTGAACCTCGACCTCAAGAGTGGAAATCGCTAGCGAAATCCATCGGCAATACTCCTCTCGTTCAATATGCCGGAGAGGTGCCGCAAGGAAACAAGATTTGGGTCAAGAGGGAATGTGATAACCCCTTCGGGAGCCATTATGATCGTGTATATCTGGATTTATTCCATCATTTGGAATCACAGGGAACGTTAAAACCGAATGCACGGGTTCTGGAAACGACATCTGGAGCGGCAGGAGTTTCATTTGCAGGTATTGGACGGTTGCTGGGCTACGAATGTTTTGTTGCACTGCCTACAGGAGGGGAAAGGGCACGTGAAGAAGCCATTAGAGAACTCCTGCCAAGCCAAGACCACTTGATATTCACTCCGGCAGACCAGTACGTCAGTGGGTTCCCTTCATTTCTGAGACGATTCCTCGCGATACACAAGGACGTAGTATTCCTCAATCACTCGATGGGGCCAAGAGATCAGGAAACGGGGAAGTTCACAAACAACGAAGTGACTTTAAGGGCACTCGAAAGGATAACACGAGAGGTTATTGAAGAGATTTCCACTGATTACTTTATTCCTGCAGTCGGCAACGGGTCAAGTGTTCTAGGCCCTGCAAGAGTCCTACCTAATGAGACCAAGGTAATCGCGTTTGAGACAGTTCAGTCAGCAGTCGCATATGGTTTACGATATCCAGGAGAATACGAAAAGATGTTCGGGATTACGCCTGGGACCCTCTCAAGACACAGATTACCAGGTACGAGCTATAGGGGAATAGAGTTTCCCCATATTATCAATGCAATAGAAGATGGAATCGTTGATGAAGTGATCTTAGTGAGTGATGCAAGAATGGATGATGAGTACGAAAGGATCACAGGGAAATGTGAGACTAAAAGACTGCCTCACTGGGATATGTTATTGCCCGATTGCGTGGATGTAGGAAGGACGACGAGAGCAGGAATCTCTGTTGCTTTAGAGATAGCGGAAAGGGTGTCTGAAAAGAACCTGTTAGTGATTGCATACGACAAGGCTTCACGATACGATTCTTAACTCTCTCAGAAGCGACTGCTAGTAGAAAATCAAGAAAAAAAAGAGAAAGAAAAAAGCAAGATTATAACGCTTCAGCGACCACAATATTCACGCTGGTATCGCGAGGGTTGACTTTGCTGTCCATGCCCACGATGTGCTTGATGCCTGCAAGTTCACAGGATTCGACGGTCTCCTTTTCTACAGGTCCGTCAAGCAAGACGGCGTAGACATTGCCCTTTGAGAGGCTTTTGAGCGTGCTTGCAAGCTCCGAGAGTGGAACTTTGCCCAGGATGTTCTGGTTTTGGTCAAGCAAGTAGGCGCCACGGGTGCCGACAAGGCTCTCAAGCATGGTGCCAAACTTCTTGCGTTCCTCTGGTGAGAGCGTCACTGGTCTCTTGGGTCCTGCTTGTACAGACGCTGCGCCTTGCATGGGACTTGGCTGCATCCTACGGTCATTTCGGCCATCAGGACGTGATTGCGCAGGCATTGGTCTGGCACGCTGATCTTGCCCCCTCATGTCAGGAGGGTTTCGGACAGGTGCTAGTGCTGCGACATTGCCTTCTGGTCCAGGGGCTGTTCCAGGCTCGACGTCGCTCATCATACGCCTGCGCTTGAGGGCGTTGACAGGACTTGAGTACTCATGGCGTGCCTGTTCGACATTGATCTTGGACCGGAGCGCCTTATGGATCTCCTTTTTGGTGATCTCTTCTACTTCCATGCCGTCTGGGGCCTTGGTGACCCAGTCGACCTCGGCGATTTCAAGCATCGCCTTGATGATGAGATCTCCGCCGCGGTCTCCGTCGCAGAAGATGGTGACATCCTTGCGCTTACAGAGTTCAAGCAGGCTTGGCGGGGCGCTGGTGCCGTTCATGGCGATCGCGTTCTTGAAGCCGTGTTTGAGCAGGTTGATGACATCAGCTCTGCCTTCGACGATGATGAGCTCTTCGCTCTCTTCGACTGCAGGTCCTGCGGGCAGGCGTTCGCGTCCCCATTCGACGATTTCTTGGACGCGTACGGATGCCGAGACTTCTCCTGCAAGCTCTTGGGAGTCAGGGATGACGCCTTCGACGAGGTCCTTG
>DATDXB010000168.1:0-4084 GCA_035289465.1 Candidatus Nanoarchaeia archaeon | reverse complement strand
GTTTCAATTTTACTGGAATTTTGTTAAACCATTGCATGGAAAAATGTCGCCAGGAATGGAGGAAGGGTTAACACATAAATTATGGACGTGGGGGAACTTTTTGCATTGGCAATTGAGAGCCATATATTAGGACAGTGCCGGCAATTCCCTTGTTTGACCATCATGCCCTCCCTGAAGCTCCCCACAGTGTTGTTGTCTTGGGACCAACATCAGAAAAGGCCTACAGCCGCGAGGAGAAGGCCCTTCTTGAGCCCAAGGATTCTCTTAAGGTGATGGATTGGGTCATCAATGAATTCCTGCGCTTAACGCGATAGGCTCACTTTTCTCTGTTTTCCGACGATAAACTCCCAAAAAAAATGCACTCGTTTTCGTAGTGCCTAACAACGACTCCTGCCTTAAAGTACGTGTTGAACACCCCCTTGTTTCCTGTGGAACTTTTAGCACTTACTTTTTGGATATTTGTCGTACATTTTGGCTGAAAACGATATTGACCCGTTTTGATTGCCGTTGACTCTGATCTGCCTGAGTCTATGCCCTTGCTGCCTGCCCCCATGGATTCACAGACCCTTGCCCTAAAACCGCTTCAGACCCACACTTTTTCGCCCAGTTTTGCCGTTTTCATCGGGCGTCACCGATAATGTGAGAATTTCCCCCTCACTTTTTGATAAAATTGCGTCAACGAAAAATAACTTCTGAAATATACATAATTAGATAGATGTCCCACGAACTCTATTTTATGAGATAATGTTTATGAGCTAACTATTTGAGTGCAAAATTGGACAATAATTTGTATATGATAATTAATCAAGCGAAAAAGGAAAGGTTTTAATAGTAGATTCACTAGAAAGTAGTAAGAGGTGAGATGATGACATTTACCGACGATAAGATGCCGCAAGAGAAGACTGAAAAGCCTTCCAAAATCACCGTTTCTGAAGGACCAGAAAGAGATCTCAGCTGTGGCTATTGCCACGATACCATCCCCGATAATCCACGCTATGTCGGTAAGGACAAGCTGGCCTATCACACCGACTGCGCAATCGAACACTTACAAACATTCAAAGCCCCAGAATCGACTCTTGAAAAGGTGCTCAACCACGGCTACGGGTTCGCGTCTGGCCTTGGAGCCCAAGTCGTTCTCGGCGATCTTGCAAGTGCAACACATGCAGGTGCCCTCTTTGTGCCACTGATGCACTTCTTACGCGGGCCCCATCGCGATTCAAGCACCCACAAGTATGTCACTGATGGCGCTGGATTTCTTGCAGGAGTGGCCGTAGGTGAATACATTAAGACTCTCCTAAGGTAAAGCAACCCCTGGAATTATTTGGGCTAATAAACGCGTTTAAACGCGTCTGGTGATGTGGTGAACTCTGGCCGGAAAGTGATGGTTCAGAATCTCTTTTCCTGACGGAAGAGGGTTCCTCCAAAGTGTCCGGAAAAATCCCAGAATCTTGCGATTCGCTCGAGGAAGGGGAAACTTTGGTCGGTGACCCCCACCTCTTGGGTTGGAAGTCCTTGACCTTTGTTGTCGGGATTGTGAGAAAAGAGCATGGAAAATTCCGTCTCCGTCGGGAAAATTGCTGAATGATTGAGTTTTTGCGATTTTTGATCCTGACCCAGTTCCAGAAAGTGTCGGGGAAATCCTTGACTGGGTCGATGTCGTGACGAATTCTGGTGAAAAATGAGGCGACGAAGTCGTTTCGGGGGCGCTCTTACCCCTTTTTGTCGTCAAAGATCGCGTAATGGGCCTTTAATCGCGTCGGTATTTAAAGGAAGCAATTTTGAGGAAAAAGTTTCTGATTGTCCACTGTCACCGTCGCCATTTTCACTTCCACTGGACAGGCATTATCCAAAACGTTAAAAGGGGGTTTGTCTACAACCATTTCATGAAATTCGAACTGCACGCGATTGAACCCGTGCCTGAATCCACGCACGACGAACTGGCAAAGGTAGTGCTCGCCCGCTTCGGCTTGTTGCCTAAGAAGCGCGACGCCAAGGCCAAGTTCACTGGCCTCTTGCTTGAGCTCTACGAACGCAAAAAGGCCGCCAATCGCGAACGCAAGCCCGAGCTATCGGTGATGACTGTCGAGCAGATGGCTGCCTATGCAGGCATCGCCAGGCAGACCATGTACGATTACCTCACGACATGGAAGGAGCTCCAAGTGCTCAAGAAGACCAGCTTTGTCAACGAAGGCAAGGTGGTCATCGGCTATGAGCTCAACGGGCAGAACCTCGAAGGGGCTTTTCGGAAGGCTGACAATGTGCTTCGCGCGCACAGCGAGCTTTCCCTCTCCATGATCCGGCAACTCCAAAACGAGATCAAAAAGGAGAAATTACGGGCCGGCATCGTCGAGGATGAGAGTTCTGATGGGACTAGCAGCATGCTGACAAATCATCCTTAAAGAAGTTTGAAAAAGGAGAAAAAAATCACATCCACGCAGTCAGCTTTGAGTCTACGCCAACAATGTTGGTCTTTGCCTGGAGGGTCATGAAGGCCGGCCTCAAGGCGACTCTCGCTTCCTTGTTCACGTAGCGCTTCTCGACAGGAACGCCCTTGTCGATTAAGGCCGTGATGTAGCTTTGCACGAGGGCCTGAGTCATGCCCAAGCGTCTTGCGATGTCCTTGTAGGTGACCCCTGCATTGGTCGCATTCAGCTCGTAGAGGGCTGAAAAGACGTCTTTCTCCCTCTTGGTGAGCGGCTCTACGTCACAAACGTTATCGTCGGAAAATGACCGGTCCTTGCGCTTGAGATACCAGGCGATCGCATCGACGCGCTCAGCCATCTTCTCCATGCGCTCCATTACCTGAAGAAGCATCTCGTTATTGCTTTGGATCTCATTGGTTGCGTCGTTGATCGCCTCCAAGTGATCGTCAAGCTCCTCGCGAACGATCGCGAGCTCTTGTCGAACGTTGACACTCTCAAACACCTGTTTTTGCATTCGTCCACCCCCAAAAACACAAATACTATGCCTGCTGCTGAGGCACTGGCTGCTCGATGATGTAAATCTTTTCCTTGCCGTGCTCTATCACGGACAAACCCTGCGTCTCGTTCTCGAGTTCCCCTAGCAGCCGATAGAAGGAACTCCTCGACACAAGACCCTGCTCCTCGACGAGAATCTCTCGGAGCTGCAGGCCAGTTATCTTCTGGTATTTCTGGATCATACCCAGGATCGTGTTCTTGACGTAATCTTTGGAATTCCTCGCTAAAGAACGCATCATCTTCTCCTGCAAGTTGGACATCGGACGCTGAGCCGATTGCGCGACTTGCTGAGGAGGCAGCCATTGCTGTTGCGGGACCACCTGCTGGACTTGCGGAACAGATGGCGGAGGAGGTGCTTGCCCAATCGCCCTCTCCCCTAAGCGCGAAAGCTCACTTTGTATGCTTTCTAAGCGGGAATTGATCGCGTGCATCTCGCTTTCAGATTGCTCTTGGACAGGATGCTGGGCCTCCAGCTCAGCCATGCGCTGGGCCACCTGGCGTTCGACTTCCTCTTTGAGATCTGCTGCGATGCGCGATTGATGCGAAGAAACCTGATCAGTCACGTGCTGGGCAAGCTCAGCGGTGAGACCCTCACGCGCTTGCTGGATCACTTCTGAAACCTGCATCTGAGGCTCGCGGTTCTTTGAGACATGCTCTATGCGCTGTTCCATACGTTCAACGTGCTGGATCAGCGGCTCAAGATCGTAATACGCATCGATTAATGCCCTCACCTCTTCCTTATTCTGAGGCATCAAGGCGACCTGACTGCGCAATTGCTGGATCTCCTTGCGCTGGTCTTCGAGAAGCTGCTGCTGATGGTTGGTCTGATTGTAGAGAAACTTGAGCCAATCGTAGACGTTTTGGACGTCTTTTCTGACCTGGCCGAACGATTCGACCAAGAGATTGTGCATCGGAGATGGCACAACCTCCCTTCGCTTCAACAACCACCCCATGCCGTTTTTGTCCGCCGAGGTGGTTTAAATAGTTTACTAAAACGATGGGTAGAGGCCGTATAAACGCTGTTTACAAGGGTTTTAGATTGCTGTATACGAAAGTCCTACCAATCCCAGTCTTGTCAGTCTTGTCAATCCCATGTGGGACTGAGA
>DATDXB010000167.1:0-3838 GCA_035289465.1 Candidatus Nanoarchaeia archaeon | reverse complement strand
GCAAGAACCCTCACACGAATATCCTCTTGCACAACCACATCAGGACGACGATAGCCGAGAAGCAAATCTAATGTGTCCGTCAGAGCATGAGCACAAGGAAGCTTCCAATGACCATAGTCCCCTGTGCTCCCATCAGACCGCTCTTGAGTACGCTCAAGCCAATCCAACTGATCACGATAAGGAGAGCCTCCCCCATCAAGCAAATCTCTGACAATAACATTGACACGCTGACCCTTATGCGGCACGCCGTAGACACCAAAAACAGGGACATCCCTTTCTGCAGGAAGGCCCTCAGCATCAAGCCGAGCTGCCTGATTCGTCAAGTCCTAAAGCCACACCCAACCAGTCCTCAGATAGTCAGGCAGAAATTGATGAGCTCCCCCAACAACAAACGCTCAAGCTCATAACGATAAGCAGCCCGTGAGGCAGGATCATTACGACCAGCACGCTCAAGAGTACGCAAACGTTCATCCATACCCCCACATGGGCATAGACGCTTTAAGAAGCTAATTAATTACAATATTAACAATAATACTGATTCACCACTCTGTCGGGACGCTCAACGCTACCTTTATAAATAACTACTACCCAGAAGGGACAAAAGGTCAAGGGCTCATCTTCCCCCAATCCCTACGATTCTGCTCTTGACCTTTCTTTTCTTTTTTCGTGTTTGGTGAAGCATTTTCTGATCAAACGCATGTTTCTGAAGGATTTTCGGTAGTGACATGAGTTTTTCCGCTCCCACCGAAAAGTTTAACAAAAAGTTTAATAAAGAGTTATAACTGACTGCGTCTAAGACTGGGTGATGAGCGCCCCCATCATCCTCGCATTTGACCCTCATGCCCTCTTCCGCCTCGAGCAACGCGCAAGCGAATTCGGACTTTCGTTGGAAGAAGCGGAGAAACGGGCAACAGAAACCGTGCTACGCGGGAATCAATCATCCTGGCGGCATCCATCCCAACACCACATCACTTATCACCATTATTTCGCCGACAATATCTCATTTTATGTCATCTGCGAGAAGAACCCATGGCCCGGAAAACAACCAACCCACCTGATCCACACCGTGATCATCCAGCGAGGACGAGAATGACGACCCACTCATGCATCCGTTGCAATGTCCCCCTCCTAACAGGGCATAGCGCCTATAAAGGACTCACATTTGACGCGCTTGTCTGCCCAAAGTGTGGGAAGAAGATATTCACCCAAGAACAAGCCACTCAAGTCATCGATAAACTCGAAGCCCAACGACTCCAGCAGCAATATCAGCGAAAAATCATCAAGATAGGCAACAGCTGGGGATTCACGTTTCCAAAAGATATCGTCGAGGTCTTCCAACTCACGCCCAAGACTCCCCTACGCATACAGACAGATCTTAAGCACAATAAAATCGAGATCTCTTTTGGCTAAGCCTTGTTCTCTGAGCCAAATACCCCTATTTTCTTCTTGACCACATCCTTGACCTGCTCTTTCGCGGCTTGGAGGATCTTGCGGTAATCAAAGACACCTGGATTTTCAATGAGGAACTCACGGATGCCCAGATCGAAGGCTAAGCGGAGATCCGTGTCGGTGTTGATCTTACAGATGCCTCGCTTGATGCACTTCTTGATGATACTGTCAGGGACACCGTGGGCCTCCTTAATGGCACCGCCGAAACGATCGATGCCCTCAATAAGGTCTGGATAGACTGATGAAGCGCCATGAAGGACAAGAGGAATGGTGACTTGTCCTCGTATCTCTTCTAGACGCTTGAGGTCTAGATGGGCTTCTCCTGAGAATTTGAAAGCGCCATGACTGGTGCCGATTGCGATTGCTAAAGAATCTACTTTTGTGAGACGGACGAATTCTCGCGCTTGACTTGGCGGCGTGAGATACTCAGTATTCTGCTTGACATAGTCTTCAATACCCTTGAGGATGCCTATCTCTGCCTCGACTGAAACCCCTCGCTTGTGAGCATAGGCTACGACTTGCTTGGTGACTGCGACGTTTTTTGCAAAAGGAAGAGCCGAAGAATCAATCATCACCGACGAGAACCCTGCATCGATACACTGCTTTGCCAATGCCACGTCAGGACCGTGGTCTAAGTGGATTGCGTAGGGGGACTTGGATGATTTGATGCCTGGGCGATTGAGACACTTGTTGACCATATCCACTAACAACGGAAGACCTGCATACTCCACCGCACTCTTTGAACAACCCACAATCACAGGAGCCCTGAGCTCCTGGGCAGCCTCCCTAATCGCCTGAGTGATCTCCAAGTTGGAGGTATTGAAGTGCCCCACTGCATAACCCCCTCTCTGGGCCTTCTTGAGCATAGAGATGGTGTTGACTTTAGGCATGGGATTTCTTGCGAAAACAATGTTTTTAAACTGCTCGACTTTTGATGTCCTGACAGATGGCAGAACTCTTTGAGTCGGGTGACGGATTCGTCTCTGAAAGCGAATGGAAAAAACGTATCACGTCGATACGAAACAGCGTGATCGCTGATACTGGGTCAAAGCACTCAGTCAAAGAAGCTCTCGTCGCCGCTGTCAAAAAACGTGTCACACCTGGCAAGAAAGTAGGATTGATGCTCTCTGGTGGCGTTGATTCTAGCGTGCTTGCACTCTTGCTCAAAGAAGCAGGGGCGGATTTTTGTGCATATACTGTAGGCATTGAAGGGGCTGCTGATCTTGAAGCTGCGCCCAAACTGGCCAAGGCACTTGGTATCGAGCATAAGATGGTCGTGCTATCGCTTAGTGATGTGGATAAGTTGATGGACAATCTCCATGATATTTACGGTTCTCAAGCCGATCTTGCAGATGAGAATCCGGCAGTGCTGTATGGTGTTGCTGCTGTTGAGCTTGCCTGCATCGAGCTTGCCGCAAAAGATGGCGTCACCCACTTCTTTGGAGGCATTGGATCTGAAGAGATATTTGCAGGATACAACCGCCACAAGGAATCCCCCGATGTCAACGAAGAATGCTGGAAAGGCTTGCTCGGCATGTTCCGACGTGATCTCGTGCGCGACATCTTACTCTCGGTGTGGACAGGCATCACGGTGTCCACACCATTTCTTGACAAGGAGTTGATCCTTGCCGCCATGCAAGTTTCCGGAACGCTCAAGATCAAAGACGGCCACGGCAAACACATCCTACGCGAAGTCGCTGCTGAATTGGGCTTGCCCCATGAATTCGCCTGGCGCAAGAAGCAAGCCGCCCAATACGGCTCTAAGATGGATAAGGCCATCGAGAAATTGGCAAAAGAGAAAGGGTTTACGCTCAAGAGCGAGTATCTGAGTTCATTGTGAACGGAAATCTGCTATTCTTCTTCGAAGAATTTTCAAGAATCTCCTCCATTTCTGAAATTCTTTCGAGAAATCATACTGGTTTTTCGATACTAATGGAAACATTTCAGAGAATCTTGGATTAAACCCATTAAGAGTGCAATCAAAAGAAAGAATGCGCCGTGAGGCGCAAAACGGCCGGGTCGGCAAACCCGGTATGCCGCTGGTTTCAGAACCCAGTGCCCTATGGGGTTTCGGGGTTCAAATAACTTGCGGTCATGGCCGAAGTTTGAACGTCCCCGCCCGGCCGTTTCTCTTTTCTTATTCCTTGGGTATCCAATCAACCAATATGCCATGATTGACCACTTGTAGTTTAGTGCGCTTAGTCACTCCACATTTATCGTCAAAAATGAGACTGCCTGATGCTCCTTCGTAGACTGATATCTTGCCGAGCGCATCCTTCAGGAGAATAAAGAAAAAGTCGAACGACTCATCCCCCAACTCACGGCAACACAAAAGAGCGTGGCACTCAATGAAGCCAACTTCTACATCGGATTTGAAGGCATCAAGACG
>DATDXB010000166.1:0-3914 GCA_035289465.1 Candidatus Nanoarchaeia archaeon | reverse complement strand
AAAGTCATTTTCTTGTCAAAAGTCTTTAAGTTCAAATTCATATGATTTAGAATTACCGTCGAGAATATAAATTATTTCGACCACTAGTAAGTAGTCACTACTATTCAGTAGATTATTCTCCCGCACTTTGCCCCACAATCGAATATACTTGAGAGGTTCATCAGAAGAAAGCCGTGGCCTCGTAGAACTGGACCTGGGTTTTTTTTAACCTACGGCCCTTGTGTTGTTCGTATTCTTCAACAATCTTGTGAAGACCTAGTCGAAACGTCACAGGATCGGTTTGAACTGGAGTAGGGCGGACTATAATGATTTGCCCAGGTCTTACAAAGGGAGGTTTTTCGAGATCGCTTCTTCCTGGTGACCAGGGGACATAAGTTTTGATAATCTCAATCCTGTCCCCATAAGAGGAGAGACGATCATGTAGCTCCTTAACAAGGGGTAATTCTTCTGAAGGTATAGGCAAAGGGCCGAGATAAATGACTCCGCAGTGTTCTTTAGAAGGTACTGGCTTCTCATCAAAAAAACCCTTTAACTTGTCAATGAGGCTCATACTTGATTTGGGAGTGGTTTCCTTAAAAAGTTGAGGGTTAGGGGGTTAGTTCTTCACAAGACGAGAAACGTTTTTATAGCCCGCTTCAATTAAGCACATCATGAAGGTCACAAAAGCGCCATTACGGGTTCAACCCAGGTATCAGGTCTCTGAATCACTCAATCTCGACGGCAAAGACTTGCTGGACTTGCGCACTTTAAACGCCAACATCATCGGTGACATGCTTGATGAGACCATCAAGCGCAGGGAATCTCTTCTATCAAAGTTGAAGAAGTAGCTCACTGGCCACCCGCCATCTGTGCTCAATCTATTTAACCCTGTTTTTCTGAGAATCCCTTCATGAGAAACGCAATCCTAGACGATAGTTACAGCATTTCAGAGACAGGCAAAGTCTTCGCCATCGCAGGCGACAAAGCATCGACCGCGACGATGTTGATCTCCCTCGCAGAACGTCTCAGAAAGCAAGGTGTCCTCTTCATCGACGCGGCACATTCCTTCAATCAGGTCTTTGTCCAGCGCAACTTTCCAAAGAAGACTATTGATCTCAAGAATATCTATATCTCCAGGCCCTTCACTTTTGATCAATTCGCTTCAAGCATCAACACGCTCAAGAAGAGCGTTGTAGAACTTAAGGCAAAAGCGATTGTGATCTCGGGCTTTGAACGCTTCATCTTAGAGCTCAAAAGAGAAGAGCAGGAGCCGCAGATGGAGCGGCTCTTGACAGAGCTCGGAGAGCTCTCAAGGATGCATGGCTGTGTCACTATAGTAGGTATCGAGAAGGATTCGCGCATGGAAGAGGCGCTCTTGCCTTATGTGCAACTATGTACGCGAATATGAGAGGGATCTTAATCAAATCCGAGATGGTCTCCTAAGTCATCGCTTTGCTTGTCAGGGGTCCAGCCAGGTGTTCTCACGTCGACAAAGACAGCGCCTGCATCAAGCAGTTTCTTAGCCTCCCTCACATCAACCTCAGGCACATCGTCGCTGGGTTTCCACCCGCATCGTCCACAGTGATCAGAAAAGGGTCCAAGACAAAGGGGGCATTCCATAGAGGAGAATAAGGCGTCGATGTCTTTAAATGTTGACAGGGGAACCCAGCCTTATGCGCAGAGCCCTACTCTTCTTCGTCGTAATCACCCTCGCCTCCTGCTCCTCATTGCAGCCCCTAACAATCCATTCTGCCTCAGGGGATCATGTCGTAGGTGTCGATATAGCCGACTCAATAGAAGAGCGTGCTAGGGGCCTCATGAACGTCTCCTATCTCCCCGAAGACCAAGGCATGCTCTTTATCTTCGAAGAGGAGGGCATCCCTCGCTTCTGGATGAAGGATACCTTGATCTCCCTGGACTTGATATTCATAAGTAAGAAGAAGGAGATCGTCTCTATTATAGAGGGGGCACAGCCTGAGCAAGGGCCTGAGTACACCATCCACAGCCCAGAGAAGCCAGTCCTCTATGTCCTTGAGCTCAATGCAGGCTGGGCAGCCGAGCAGAAGCTCAAGAAGGGCGACAAGATTATCTTTTAATATGCCAATTAATTAAGCCCTTTTTAAACCTTATCGATTAACTACTTATAGGGAACAACAATTCAGAAAGCTTTAAATACGACCTATGACACTATAGTACTATTAGTGAGTAACAACACAATGACAACTCAAACCAAGATCGGGACCAACACAAAAGTCAAGGCTGGCATGAGCCTCGCGACTCTAGTTACGGGTTTTGCTCATGGACTCGCTGATGCAAAGAACGTCCCTCTTGGTGGTTTAGAGCCATTGCTGATTGCTGCCCCCTCGGTCATACGTGGTGCCTACAACGCGGTTGAAGGTGCAGTGAAGGGTGTGGTAGTTTTCCAAAATGTTGTGGAAGAATACTCCTCTGAGGGCAGAACCGAGGACAAGGAATGGGTCGAATCCAAAGGACCCATCTTGCCAACTGCAATAGCAGGATTCAATGCTGTTTTGTGGGGAGCTGGCGGAGCAGCCTATGCAGGCGCTCAGAACGCGATTGGCTATGCATTAGGTACATTGATTGGAAAATTAACAGACTGAAGATCATGCATTGACAAAACACAAGGTGGGTGAAAGACTATGATATCAACTGACAAGAAATCCTGTCCTGATTGCGGCAACCAATCGTTCTTCCTGAACAAGGCTAAAGGCGAGGTTATCTGTCGTAACTGCTCCTATGTCATTGATGAATTGATGGTCGACTTAGGCGAAGACTTCCGCGCCACCGACTTTGAAGAGGTCAAGGAGAAGTCCCGTACTGGAGCTCCCTTTGATCCCCGTGTGGTGAACAATCTCCATACTGCTGTCGGTTCTTGGTCTGACTTGAGCAAAGTCGCCGACAAGAAACAGCGCATGAAGTTTGAACGCATGCGTAAAAAGAACAACTGGACTTCAAACTCGCTTGAGGTCAATTTCACGACTGCCTTGAATCAGATGTCGACCTTGTCGTCCTTCCTCAAGATTCCCGAATTCGTGGAAAAGGAAGCGGCCGTCATCTATCGTAAGGCTGCCGAGATGGGTCTCACCGTCAAGCGTTCGATTGAATCCATCGTGGTCGGTTCGCTCTATGTCGCGACCCGTATCCATGCCATTCCGAAGTCGATGGAGGAGTTTGTCAGCGCGTCTAAGATCTCAAAGAAGGTCTTGGGCAAGACATACAAGCTCATCGTAAGAGAACTTGAGATCAAGCTGGATCCTTCAGATCCTATCGACTATGTCCCTCGCTTTGCGTCGATGCTCGGTTTGACCGCGAAGGTCCAGACCAAGGCCGCGACCTATATCGAGACGGCAAAGAAGAAGGAGATGCTCTCGGGATTGTCGCCAATCTCAGTGGCAGCCACCACTTTGTATCTCGCAGCTTTGAAAGAGGGCGAGCGCAAGACCCAAAAGGAAGTGGCAGACACCACAGGCATCACTGAGGCCACCTTGCGTTCACGATGCAAGGACTTCATGCGAGACTTGCAGATCGCTGTGAAGATCCGATAAGTCTTTATTTTATCCTTTTATCTCAATCAATAGTACAAGGAGGACACACCATGAATTTCAAAAGACAAGTTAATGTGACGTTTGGAAAGAATCCTATTGTGGATGGCGAAGCTTTTCTTTTTGAAGTGGCCCCATCTGATGTCCCCTATGGGATATATGGGCGAGACTGTGTACAGATCGCTCAAGTTGTCGGTCAAGGAGCAATTCCGTTTTGCAGAAAAAGAGACGGAAAATTAATATCTGCAGAACAACGAGATCGAAACTTGTATACTCTTCTTACGACAGCAATTCCTTCTGTCAGAGGAGGAAAGGTCTTTATGGGAGACCAGGAGGTTTCTGGTGATACTTCAGAACATCTCTCCAACATCA
>DATDXB010000165.1:0-3595 GCA_035289465.1 Candidatus Nanoarchaeia archaeon | reverse complement strand
ATGGCCCTGGAAGAACAGGTCAACCCACCATTGACTATCACCGCGTGGGAGATCGCGGGCATCAAGGAGACTCGAAGCGAGATCGAGACCCGCGTCAAGGACAACGCATGGGCTTGGGAATTCACCCCCTCTAGTCCTACGGTCACGATCACCTATACCCTATCCGTGCCAAAGAACTCCCAAGAGCACGCCACGCTCACCGCAGTCTGGTTTGACCGCGACGGATTCAAGCGCGACGAACGCACCCTCATCATCGGGGCGCAAGTCACACATCCACCCAAACCCCAAGCAGCCACAGCCCCTACGCCACAAAAGACACCCCCTCTTAGCAGTCCCAAAACACCTGCAGACGGCGCATCGCGCACAGGCATCATCCTCATGCTCGCGATCATTGCCATCGGACTTGCAGGCTATGCCGTCTTCTCCTATTCCCGACGAGCACCTCGACGTGCCAAGAAGAAACGATAGGGACCGCAAGGGACTCCTCTTCTGGAAGACCTAACAGATCGCCACTCGGGCCACATTCTTGATATCGTGTGATAAGTTGATGAGTTTCTGCACAATCCTTGATGCTGGATAGACCGTATGCGATTGCGTGAGCTTGCGCAGGTCATTCATCATCTGCTCGTGCGAGATATTGAGCTCAAAGGCACGCTCGATGTTCTTGGTGTGATACGCCTTCATCGATTCCAAGTATGCCATCTCGATCTTGCGGAACATGTCGGTAAGCTCTTCTCGGTATTTGTATTTTGCAGGGAGTTCGTCAAAGAGCCTGTTGACTCTTTTGATCTGGTCTCCTGCGAGTTCCATCCACCTGACCAATTCGTGCTGGTTGAGGAGCTGGAGGTTTGTGGCGTGGAGCTTCTTTGCTATGCGATGGTCATCCAACGCCAATCTGACGACTCTTCTGACCAGCCAGACCAGTCTATTGATATCTTTGTCCCTTGAGTAGATGCTCTCGGTATTCTCCTGGCCGATGGAATCCTGGAACATAGACCTGAGGATGATGTCTACACGTCTGATGATCGTGTCAATAGAGATCTCAGAGAGATCCAAGAGATCTTTTGCCACGATCTTTCTTGAGTCTTGCTCTAAGAGCTCGATACCTGCGAAATTCTGCAAGACTTCTTTGACTTTTTGAGCGTGCTCTTTGAGGTTCTCTCCTCGTACTTCGATGACATTGTGGCCTGAGAGGTAGGCCGCCACTATCTCAGACTTGATCTTCTCAAAGGCCTTATTTTCCGTGCGGATCTGAGCGGTGCGCTCCTGCGCCTCAATAGGCTTGTCTTGGGTGGAGAGATGGAGCTGGTCTGCCGCCTCATCCACAGTTATGACATCGCCCTTCTTGAGATGGTTCTTCACCACCCAATCCTTAGGCAGCGAGACGACTAGAGACGATTTTCCAAACCCAATGAGTTTTCTGAATTCAGGCATATTCCCTTCCCTTTATAGTAAAATAGGTATATGCAGGTATATTAAAATGTAGTGCTTGGGAAGAGTTATTGGATAATCCTCTGCTGAGAGAAGCCCCTAGAACGCAAGAAAAGATAGAGAGGCGCTAAATATTGTTGAGTTTGATTATGGGCCTCTTTGTCGGTCTGACCGCGCTTGAATTGCACCGCAAATCGTTTGACGTCAAACCCAGTCCCTGCGATGAAATCATCAATAGCACGCCAATATGAGGCAAGACACGAGTATCTTCAGGAAGCTTATCCTCCCCTAACCTCGCAAGCTTGCTTGAGTAAATATCCTCATACCAGGACCTCGTGCCTGGTAAATGCAAGTGTAAGTTATTGAAATCTGACAAACTCGCAATCTCCTCAAGAAATGGGGTGTGCTGGGGATCCGGATCAGGGTATTGGTAGCGCATGGTGATAGGACCTATTTAGTGATACGCTCCTGCGAAAAGCCACACGCACGTAAATACACATAGAGGGGACAAAGATCCCGGTGCAACAAAGCATAGGCTCGAGGATCGCCTGAGACCCCATCATGCTTGGTGAGAAACTCCGCTACATCAAAGCCGGTTTGGGCAACAAAGTCGTCGATGGCACGCCACATCAGCGGAAGCTGTCGCGTCTCTTTAGAGAGTCTCCCTTTTTGAGTAAGCATCTGCGCATACATGCCCCGATACCAGTTCCTTGAACCAGGAAGATGCATCCATAAGCCATGAAAATCCTCACGTTGCTGAATCTCCTCGACAAAAGGAGTATGTTCGGGATTGGGGTCTGTGTAGCGCATGGTGTTTAGATCGTCTTGGGATCATCTGGTCTTCTATAGTTATATGCTTTGACGATAGCACGCATCATGGAGTAAGGGAGTTCTTGCATTGCCGCAGAAAGCCCTTGAATCTTTCTTGTCAAGAAGAGCTCGTTATCCACTCGGTTATTATCAATGCTCGTCCTACTACGAAAACATGACGGAATCGTATGTTCTTGATCCATCATATCATGATTGCAAGGCCTGATTGCGGCCCCTATTGACCTAAGGTATGCATTAGGATGGGGCCAAAGCTCCTGATATCCATCTTGATCGTTACCTGTAAATACCTCTCCCTCTTCTGCGAAGTCAAACCCTGGGAACCGATGCAAGCGATATTGACGATCCGCTGAAACGGCTCGGATAAAGTGGAGAATTCGACCTCCCGGCTCAAGCGCCCTCTGCTCACGAACAATCACATAGCCCTCCTTAATTGCCGCAATCGATCCTTCTGATGCGGGCCAATTCTCAATGACACGCTCTCTTGAGTCGACCCCTTCTACGTATTGTGAACGAGCACCGCCACTCTCTTCTCGGGAGAAGACCAGCCCTGCCTCTCCACGATCAGGAAGAGAGACCATATATGCAGGATGACGCGTATCTGCACCAGTATGAGTCTCGTTGACAGACCCGTCCATCGCGATAGAGACCCTGCGAAGAAGGCCCTCCTTATCTGCATAGAGAAAGTGGAATTTCCCCCCAGCATAGGTCGGACAGATCACAGAACTTTGAGGCTTTCTCCCAGCCTCAATAAAAGTATCCCAATCCAGTTCTACACCCTCCTTAGACTGAAGGTGAAGATTCATCGGCTTAAAGGGAGCATAACAGAGCAAACCCGTACACTCCAAAAGAGCATGATTAAGCAAGTCTTTTTCATTATCAAGGGCAGTGCCTGCATTCACACGCCTTCGAGCGTAATCAAATGAAAGTCTTAGTGTCGGAGATTGAGAAGGATTACCTCCCTGTCTGGTGATCGCTTGGGTGAGCGCATTCGCTACACCGATATCTCCCCCGCTTGATGCACGGAGTCTCCGATCCAAGTCTTGTGTGATTGCGTCTGACATGAGTGTTGCCTCTAGACATATCATAAAATTTAAGGAAAATTAATTGTAATCTCTTTTTACTTCATAGCCTCGCTGTTTGAAGAGCAGATCCACTTGGCTTGCAAGGTCCATATCTTTAACAGCAATCCCTCTGATGTTGGAGAGATGTTCTGAAGTATCACCAGAAACCTCCTGGTCTCCCATAAAGACCTTTCCTCCTCTGACAGAAGGAATTGCTGTCGTAAGAAGAGTATACAAGTTTCGATCTCGTTGTTCTGCAGATATTAATTTTC
>DATDXB010000164.1:0-6034 GCA_035289465.1 Candidatus Nanoarchaeia archaeon | reverse complement strand
CACATCAGACAGGTCCTACCAACAATGGTGCGACCGATTCCCCGACGCATGCGCACAATAAATATCCAAAATACCATCGAGGTGAAACCATGGAAGAAGAACACTCAGGACTGTTGATCGCAGCGCTTGTCGCTATCGTCGCAGTAGTAGGCCTTGTCATCCTCTTTAAAGGAGGAGCCCAAGGAGCCGCTGTCTGCCCAGCAGGACAAGAACTAGCGCAAGTCGCAAACCCTGGAGGACAAGCGACATTGATGTGCCGCGATATGGGACCTGTCAATTACATCCCACAAAGCGCACAGATGGGCGGATCCGCCAATGCTAAGGATACGTTCCAGACCCCTCAGGACAATCGCGACCGAAGGTACGACATCGCGCAACGCACCTGGGAATACTAAGTTATTTTTTTATTATTTCCATTTTTTTCGTGATACCCATGAAGACTGAAACTGGAATCGCATTGATCATCGCTGTCCTCTGCTTACTTGCAGTCATACTTCTTGCTTATCCTCCCGCTACTGGAGCAGTCAGCTACAAGTGCCGTGAGCAGATGGTCATCGCTGGTGGCGGACAATATTCCGCACAATGCATGAATCCCGTGAATGTGCAAGTACCTACTGCATTCTTACGACGGCAAGAAGGAGATTATCGACGGTATGCTATTGCGCAGAGAGAATGGGATTATAGGACACAAGAGCAATCCTGAGTTTTTCCGAGAATTTACGTGATTTAGTATGTGTGCTGTTCTTACATACTGCACAGGGGTTCCTTCCGAAGAGCGTCAGGGCCGTATGCCTATTTCTCTAATTTTAGAATTAGACCCAGTGGAGAATAGATGAATTCTTGTGGATAATTGCTTCGATTCCTTTCCAGCTGAGCTTTTGTCTCTTGTGATCGTACGTAAGGCCAACTTCGCTATGATCTGTGTCGGGACGATGGCTGACGCGTTCAACGGTCCCGAGGTAGTCGCGCCCGATGCCGATATCGTCGCCTTTTTGGAACGGGTTCGGGAAGGAGAGGACTTCAGATACCCAGGTGCGCTCATTACAAGACGTCCATCCTTCCTGTCGTGATTTTTCAGCTATATCTGGTATGTCCTTTTGCTCGAACAGGATTGCGCATGCCAGGGTATATTGATAGGCCATATGATCTTAGGATTCTCCCAGTTTATAAAGTTTTCCATCTTAGTCACTTATAAGTAGTTACTATTTAAATCCGAATTAGCCCTTGGTCGCACGATCAATGTATAGAATGCGCACTTGGCCGGAAAGCTTATAAATGATGTCATCTTTACCATCAACTGATGGTAAGAATAACATCATATCTGACGGGTCTCGACATTAGAATCGTCACGTTTTTACTACGCAACCTGACTGAGGAGTTCTCGATACGTGAGATCGCACGGCAGACCAAGACCGACTACAAGCTCACTCACTCCACAATCCAACGACTTACTGACAAAGGCATCCTTGGCAAGAAGCGAAAGGCCAATCTTGACTTGTGCTCCCTGAACCTCAAGGGTGACCTGACAGGAGTCTTCACCGTCGAAATGCTCCGAGCGCAGGAGTTTCTTGAACAACACCCTTCCTTAAAGGATTTTTTTTGTGCCATCAAGAACAAGGTCAAAACGACATACTACTCGCTGGTCGTGTTTGGCAGCTTCGCCAAAGGAAGTGAAACTCCCGCATCCGACATTGATCTGATCATCATCACTCCACATAGAGCCGTCGGTGAGGAGATCGAGCGCATCGTCAACAATGAAGCAGTCTTACTTGGACGAAGCATCCAATCCCTTGTTTTAGATGAGAAAGAATTTATCGAAAACCTGGCTAGCAAGAAGTTGAACGTCGTCGTGGAAGCTTTCAAGAACCACATCATCATCACTGGCGTCGAAGGATTCTACAATGGAGTACGACAAGCACTATGAACCCTGAAGATCATCCCTCCACCCCAGATAATATGGAACAGAAACTAATATTTGAACTCATCAAGGCCTACAAGAGCCTTGGCAAGAAAGACCTCGAGATTCTCAACGAATGGGAAATCGCTTCTCGCGAGATTGACCAGTGAATGGGCATCAAAAAGTGACATAGGCGGGCTTCACCGCAGCTTCACCCCTTTCTGGAGCAGTCGTTTGATGCCTTCAGAGTCATGCGTCCAGAGGATACATCCGTCTTTGTCAATCATGATCTTGCCTGATTCTTGCAAGTAACTCAGGATGACAAGGTATGTTTGATACATGACCTTCCGCGGGAGTTTCTTCCATAGCTGGTACTTACCATATTCTTGGCTGTGCTTCTGAATAGTCCCCTCTACCATGAGAACAGTCTCTAATGTGGGGCTGTGCAATACTACGAGTTCGCTCATATATAAGTATATATCATAACGAGTATAAAAGATTATCGCCCCTGCCCAGGGAAGTCCCGGGGAAAACCCTTACGTCAAATACAGCACAACGTTTATATACCCTCTCGTCGCTAGGATTATTAACATAATCACATGAGGTGATCGTGAATGGATGGAGAAAACTCAGGACTGTTAATCGCTGCACTTGTCGCGATTGTCGCAGTAGTAGGCCTTGTAATCCTCTTCAAGGGAGGAGCCCAAGGAGCCGCTGTCTGCCCACCAGGACAAGCAGCCGTCGTCGTACAAGATACATCGTCTCTCTTGTGCGTCGATCAAAGCAGAATGGAAGATATGGAAGTCGCGTTCGCGCGCCCAGTCGGCCACGCTGCTGAATGGAAGCAATGGGAATACCCCAGCTCAGGCGGATACTAACGCCTTCTCTTTTGTTTTTTTAACTCTTCTTTCTTCTTACAAATGCCAGACATAAATACAAAATCAAGAGGTTATGTCTGGCAAAGAGTAGCAAGCGATCAATGGATATGACTTATTTATGTCGCTCACTACACAATAGAGAGGTTTGAAAAACCATCAAATAAGAGTCAAACCTCTCAGAGATCGCTTTGAAAAGCCTCCAAAAGGAGGCTTTTTCAAAGCTCTCAATAACAAACTTTAAAAATTGGAAAGCAGAATCGCTTACTCTATCATGGCAACTAAAAAAGTAATGGCTACCAAGGTCGCTAAAAAAGTCACTGTTTATTCCACTCCCACGTGCCAATACTGCAAAATGGCCAAAGAATGGCTCAAAGAGCACAAAATCGCCTTCACCGAAGTCAATGTCGCTGACGATGAAGAAGCGAGGAATAAGATGATTGAAAAGAGCGGAGAGATCGGTGTGCCTCAGATTGAGATCGGGAGCAAAATCATCGTCGGCTTTGACAAAGAAGCGCTTGAGAAGGAATTGTTGTGAGACTGATCATTTCTTGAGGGATTAGAAAACCTTCTTGGAAGAGATTATCTCGATTCTGTAAGCGTTCTGGGTTCGATATACACTAACGAAAACAACGGGGGTGGCAGAGGTCTGCCCGCATTTGCAAAATAATCTCTCGCTTGCACAACGGCATCCACGACATGACGACCTATGTCATCGACAGCTACAAGGACTGGGATGTCTGCGCGCTGGGATTCATACATATAGCCCCATAAGGGATGAACCCACCTCATCTGTTGAATATCCCGTCCTTGCTGGCCGGATAGCTGAATAGGTTGTGATCGTATAGAAAAGCCCCCCTCTTGGAGGCGGAAGACCGCACGTAGATTCTCCTCATTGTCACCCGCATTCCAGGATGAGAGCAAGCCTCTGAGCTCTCTAGACTTCTCTTGTTCTTCTTGAGTGAGCTCTCTCTGTGCCGCCCGTCGATCCAAGGTCCACAAGACACCTGCAGTAAGGGATAGTAAATCCGTATCTTCGACGGAGTACACCTCTCGAGCATCTGCAGATCTTGAAAAATAAGGGCAATCGGGAGTCTCATGATCAATCAGATAAGAGAGAATTTGCGCCACCTCGGACTGCGAACTGCGCACGAGCTCGGCTTGATTTCGCATGTGCTCCGGAGTAGTCCGGTCATACGCGGCCTGATAGTCCCATGCCTCAAGCGCACGCTCTAGAGCCGGTCGTCCATCGTTAGGAATCTCAGAGATATCAATCATTGGCAGTCTCGCACGATACTGTCCCACCATCACCAACAGATGACGCGAGCCAGGCACATAACATTTCCCGATGAAACCTGCACCTGGAATCTCTTGGACCTCAGATGGAATACTGTCATAGATTCGTCTCACCAGAGTTTGCCTCTGGTCGGCATCTTGAGCAGCGCTTCGTGACGGCAAGGACATGCCTAGATACGTTCCTAGGCCTAGTCTGATGGCAGTTCGGCGCGTGAGACTCACACCCTCAATATCTATAAATCTATATCAATCCCTAACGCTTTAAAAAGATTGCTAAAGAACAAGACTGCTTTTTGCCATTCACAGTTCCATATCCTCAATCTCCTGCCCCCCTCTTTTCGAGTTCGTTGAATAATGAGTCTACTTCTTTTAACGAAAGTCCTACACATCCCACCTTGCCCATCTCCTCAAGGCATTCCTTGGTGAACCCCATCTTAGAGAACAGGAAGAATTTCTGAGGAATCCTTACGGGAAAATATTTGCTCTTTCTTAATAGAGAAAAGAGTAATTCTTTACCGCTGGGCTTATTACTCCATTCAATCTCACCCAGGAGGACATAATCATCGCCAAGAGCGACTATATCAATCTCTTCGGCACGTTCCGAAGAAGCACTCTCTTTTTGAGTCCACCAGGCACCAATCTCCCTAAAATTCAATTTGAGTCCCTTGATTGAATCCCCATTATACTCAATGAGGAATTCCCTGAGGATTTCCTCCACTTTAATACCTATAAATGAAGGCAAGCCTTTTTGTATGTCATCCTTAGCCAACTTAATGTTCCCTAATTCGAGCACTGATTGAAGAGGATGAATATACCTATACCAGAAATGAAAATAGTTATCCTTAAAGAGGTAACGCCCCCTCTTTTTTTTACCACCAACTGGATCTGATCTTTTAATTACGAATAGTCCTTTCTTGAGGACCTCCAGATAAGGATTTGATTCATTGGCCGCTATGAACCCTGCAAAGGCTGCAATCTCCTGCTGCCCGGTACGACCCTTTGCCATCGCATGAAGTATAGCATTATATCTATCGCTCCTTTTCAGCTCGGTCTTCAATAACTCATAAGGTTCATCAAATAAGGCAGCTCCTTTTTTGAGACATAGTGACTCGATCCGCATATCAACATCTCCAGGGGTTGATTTAACATGAGCTAGATAAGCGGGAGTACCACCAAAAATAGAGTATAACACCATCCGCTGTTCTTCGGGAAGATGTTCAAACATTATCCTGAATTCCCTGTAACTGAAAGGTTCGATCAGATAGCTCCACGTCTTTCTACTAAACAGAGGAGAGGCTGCGGACAGAAATATCTTCTGCATCATCCCAATGGCCGAACCGACCATAATCAAATAGACAGGGAGATACTTCAACGTATTATCCCACCACTTTTGAAGGCTTGAGAAAAAACTCTTATCAGTTTTATAGAGTCTTTGCACCTCATCAAAAACAACGACAACTTTCCCTTGTTTAGCAGTCTCCTCAATTAAGGCAAATAGATCATCCCAACTTCTCATGGGTCTCGTTTTTTGCAAGCCCCGTTCGATATCCTTCTCAATATGGATAAGCACATCCTCTTTTGATGAGTCGGGAATGACAAATCCCACTTGAGCGCCTTTTACCCGGAGCAAAAACTCCTTTGCTAACTCGGACTTCCCTAGACGGCGTCGACCATAGATTACCACCAACTCCCCTTTATCGAGATTCTTATACCTAGTGATCATCTCGCCGAGTTGTGCCTTCCTTCCAACGAATTCGCGTTGTACCATACTTCCAACCTAGACTAACACTACTTAGTTAGTCAAATAAATGCTCTTAGTATAAAAGCTTTCCGCTAGAGAGAGACACTAAACTGGGTCCGTGATTTTTGTGTATGGGTTTGTAGTTTTCTCTTTTAAACAAGTCAGCCTCTCCTTCCTGTGGAGGCATTTTGTCGTTTCTGGTGCGAAAAGGCTGCGATTTGCGCA
>DATDXB010000163.1:0-2785 GCA_035289465.1 Candidatus Nanoarchaeia archaeon | reverse complement strand
AAGTTCTTCGCGTATCTCGCAAATTCCTCTTGTCCTGTCTGCGCTGCGTGTTCTGCAAATCCCTGAGTATCGCCTGCAGCAAGCGACACCAAAGCGACATTTGCTTGCAGGGTCTCTTCCTGGGCGCGCAAGGCTCGCTGGCCTGTAGCAGTATCCAAGACATTCGCCCTTCGTAATCGTTCCCGAATCTCCAACCTGCCTAAGGTCTCAGATCTTCCTGTCGCGGCTCCTCTATTGAATCTCTCACGTGTAACAGAATCCAGCTCGTCAAGAACATCAGAGAGTGTCACATCCGGATTTTGCCGTGCCATCTCATGGGCTTCTTCGATGATTCTATCGACGGAACGAAGAAATTGTTCTTGCTCCCGTGCTTGAATGAGCTGTTCTGCATACTCCCCTTCTGGCCCTGCAAGGCCTGTGAGTTGTACAAGGGGACTGATGAGCCCTATGAGACCTGAACTACGGAGTCGTAAACCTAATTTGGTCGCCGCGCCAGCAGGATTGATGATATCTCCAGGCCTAAATTCAAATTGACCGCTCGTGAACCCGTTGATAGCGTCCAGATTCTGTTTTGCCTCTCGTCTGCCCTTCAGAGCCAAGATCTCTATCTCAGCTAAGCTATCTTGTGTGCGCACTTCATGGTATATGCCTCCGTCTCTTCCTGCATCTGCGAGCATGATCGTGTTGAGCGCCGACCGCAAGAACTCTTGTTCGGAGACGCCTTGCTCTCTGAGCTGTTCTCTGATTTGTGGTGAAAGTTGCTGGGCCGCTAATTCTATCGCCCTGCCCAGTGACTGTCGTTCATCATCACGTAAGGTCTCGCCATTAAGCAGGCGCCTGCGTAATTCTTCTCGCTGAGGGGTCTGGGATATGACTTGTCCTAACTGATATTCGACTTCACGCGCAGCCCCATCAACGATGTCTTTTGCCCTTCTTAGGTCCCGCAAATCCTCAGAAAGCCCCTGCACAACACTCACTGTGATATCTTGGGCTTGTTGCGCCCGCATGCCATTCTGCACAGATCTCCGATTCTCCCTGGATTGGGAGGCGTGGGACAAGAAGTCAAGGGCTGTGCCCTCCACACGATCACCTACGGATCTTCCGTAGAGGTCCTTTACGACTGTGATTCCTGTATTCAATGTGGCTTGGCTTAGCGTACTAATAGCAGTCCCGGCTGTTGCGCCAAAGAGTCTGACTCCCCAATCTTCATAATCAATCTCACCTTCTTTGAGTTCGGTCAATCCCTGAACTATACCATATGACACCACCAGTCCGTCAGCCAATCGCGCGCTCTGAGCCCCGAATGTGGAAGATTCTGCCTGTTTCCTGCGCCCCTCTGCGCTCGTACTGCTGAGGACCTCCGATTCGAGGTCGCGTAGATTCTGCCTCTCCAATTGATGATCGATTATCCTCGCACGCGCCGCTTCCAAGGCATTATTTTGCTCAGCCGTGCGTAACCTTGAAGGGATGGCCTCAATGTTGGTGATCTCTTGGCGCGTCTCAGCATCCCGTCTCGCGATATCCTTCTGGCTTCGTCGGGCGATCTGATCAGCAGCTGCACGCACAAGCAAGAAGCCCTGTGAATTGGTGTCCGAGAGTGTCATCTCCGCTTGTGCTCTGGCAGGAGCTTTCTCCCGATTACCAATAGCAAAGAAGAACACGTCGCTGAAGTCATTTTGGTTGACCGTCAACCTGTTCTCTGCCTGGATCTGACGTTCGCTTGCCGCTCGGAACTCCTCAATGATCGTGTTGACTGCACGATCACGGTTCCCCTCAGGCATCGCATAAATCGTGTCAGCGAGAAGCTGTCCATCATTACTCTGTCGGTTAGCTTCGGCCCTAGCCCTCCCAGCGATCAGACCCGGAGACTCCTCATACCATGAGGTCGCTTCTCTGAGCGTGCTCGCACTGTACTCGAGGAGCGCCTCCCTTTGCTGGAGCGTCCTTCGCATATCTCCGAAGAGCTGAATCTGTCGTTCGGGATCAAATCCAGCCATGACAGCGAGTTGTCCTTGCATCGCCGCAGTGGTACGTCTTTCCACAATCGGAGGCAAGGAATTTGCCGCGCGAGAGCTTTGGTACTCTTGGACAAGCCCTTGCGATTCGTCAAGCAGTAGCTGTTGCTGCTGTCGTTGCTCTGGTGGAATGAACCGGGCGATATCCGGATTGTTGATAGAAGCCGCTAAGATAAGCGCCTGCATGAGTTCCGGCGCAGGATTGATAGTGGGATTTCCCATCGCAAGATCGCCTCGAGCCTCGTTTAGGAATTCCCGGGATCCAACCTGGATGTCTGTCACCACGGTGCGCATCTGCGTCTCAAGCATCGCCTTGCGCGCAGGATCAGACTCGGTCTTGATCAAGTCCCCGATCGTCTCAAGGAACACTGATGCACGTGATTGTTGTGCCTGCTGTTGGTCAACGATCTTCTGCTGATCAGGAGGAAGACCACCTTGCTGTTGCAGAGATAGCGCAACCGCATCGAGACGATTGCTCTGGTAATGATGGAGCAGGTCGCCGGTTTGGTAGACACCCACCATCGCCACTTGCACTTCACGATTGAGATCACGCAAGACTGGATCTGCGGTTTGCGGCGGATTGAGCAGGACCTCCCAATTCCGATCGATCACCCCTCTCGCTACGGCCAGTTCACCTTCTCTGCCGGTACCCAGGGCCTGTAAGAACTGGGTCGCGGCCCGGGCCCCTGATAGTCCCCTTGATGAAGGGGCTCGTTGTGAATCATCTGGGATGGACACGTCAAGCAGTTCATCGCGCAGGGCAAACTCTT
>DATDXB010000162.1:0-19978 GCA_035289465.1 Candidatus Nanoarchaeia archaeon | reverse complement strand
ATTCTCACGAGCAGATCCGAAAGCGACTGATCCGTCTTGGATCTTGACCTGCCATTTCTCGCGGAACTCTGGTTCGGCCATGTCTTCGATGAGCTTGTTGAACTCCATGATGATCTTGGTGAAACGTTCCTGCATCTGTGCTGGAGTGAGCTGTAATTCGTTGATCAAGCGGTCGACCTTGTTGATGAATAAGACTGGTTTGACGCGCTCGCGCAGGGCTTGCTTGACGACCGTGATGGTCTGCGGCATGATGCCCTCTGATCCACAGATAAGCACGATGGTTCCGTCGATTGCCCGCATGGCGCGGGTGACGTTTCCTCCGAAGTCGACGTGACCTGGAGTGTCGATGAGATTGATGAGGAATTCCTTGCCTTGGAAGTCGTGGACCATGGAGACGTTTGCGGCGTCGACAGTCATCAGGCGTTCCTGCTCATCGGCGTGCTGCCATGTGGCCATGCCTTTCTCTAGATCGCCGGCTGCTTCAGTCGACATGAAACCTGATGCGGCGAGAAGATTGTCAGTGAATGCGGTCTTGCCGTGGTGGATGTGGGCACTGGTACAGATGTTCCTGATCTGTTCAGGCTGTGAAATCATGCGCCCGACGCGCTCGATCATCTTTGCTGTTGCCATAGGAGTGTTACATCACATGCGGCTCGTGGGCCGTCTGGTAATCATAGAGTTCGGATTTGGAGAACCATAGCTCGACTTCTTTTTTTGCATCATCAGCAGATGATGAAGCGTGGATCACATTCGCGACGGCGACGCCGGCATTATCGGCATACGCATAGGAATGCTGTGCGAAATCTCCTCGGATGGTGCCGGGAAGGGCTTTTAAGGGCTGTGTCTCTCCGACGAGTTTTCTGATGATTTCGATAGAGTGAAGTCCTTCAAGGACAAATGCGATGACTGGTCCTGAGGTGATGCCTTTGAGAAGTTTTTGCAAGACCACTTCGCCGCGACGCTCAGCGACATCAGAGTAGTGTTTCTTTGCGAATTTCTCGTCTACCCACATCATCTTCATGCCGACGATCTTCAGGCCGGCATCTTCGAATCGAGAGATGATGCGTCCGACAAGTTGTCGCGTGACGCCATCAGGCTTTACGATTACTAGGCTTCTTTCTCTCATCTTCCCCTTTACCCTTATTCTTGTTCTCAGCGACTTTATTCTCTGCGATGCGTGCTGCTTTGTTATCGCGATATGCCTTTGTCCAGGCCGTGTCTCGCGGGATCTTGTTGTGTTTGTTCATGGCGATCTCGCACTTCTTTGAGCAGAAGTTGATGACCTTGCCATCTTTTCTTATGAAGAGCTTTCCCGTCGTGGGAATGATGTCATAACCGCAGAATGAACAGGTTGCCATGGTTTACTTGGGGTTCTGGCTGGGCTTCTTTGGGCCCTTGCTGCCGCCTCGTCCGAGTGGTCGTGCTTCGATCTCGGTTTCTCTGAGCATGAGGATGTCGCCGATCTGCACAGGGCCTTTGACATTGCGTCGCAGGGCCTTGTCCTTATCACGACCGTCTAGGACCATGGCGCGCACTTGTGTGGCTTCACCACGAGCGCCAGTGCGTCCTATGATCTCTTCGACGCGGGCTGGGACTGCGAAGGTGAATGTGACGACGCCCTTCTCTTCGGTCTTGGGCTGTTGGGCTGCGCGATCGCGTTTTTGGATCTTGCCTTCTCGCACAGGTGCCTCGTCAGCAGGAGCTGATTGCTTGCCTTCGTCCTTTTTGCCCTCATCTTTTGTCATGGGTGATCAGATCTACTCCTTGGTCTCTTTGGCGATCTCTGCAATCAGGTTCTTTGCTTCGCCTTCGACGAGCACAGCGATTGCGGTGGTGGCGAGTGTGAGTCCTGCTGCAGCGCCAAGTTCTTCCTTGGTGCCGACCTTGATGCAGGGAATACCCTTTTCTTTTGCGAGAAGCGGTAAGTGCATGACGATTTCTGGCGGCTGGACGTCTTTTGCCACAGCGACAAGTTTGGCGGTACCGCGCTCAAGAGCCTTGGTGGCCTCGTTTGCGCCTTTGACGACTTTGCCACTGGACTTAGCGAGCTCAATGGCTTCATAGACCTTTTCAATGAGTTCTTTTGATGCCTCTGCCATATTGATTTCCTCTGGTTGACAGAATAGTCAACCTGATGTGTTTTTCCGGGGTGATTCCCGTCGGAAAAGTGTCAAGAACCGTGTTCTTGATCATGCTCGGAAACTTCGTTTCCGACACGTCATTGGTTAGCATGTCGGATTAAGGGGGGATTTATAAAGATATCGGTGAGAGGAGTATCTGCAATAAATATATAGGGCAAAGCCCCTAGAATCATTCAATGGACATCATCACCCTCGCCATCATCCTATCCTTCATCCTCCTCGTCGTCGGTTCTTACACCGATTTCAGATGGCTCATCGTCCCGGATTGGCTCAGCTACACAGCGATCATCACAGGCATTAGTATCAGGCTCACCGCTTCAATCATCGAAGTGAATCCATGGCACCTCTTCTATGGGCTCTTAGGTCTAGGTGTCTTCTTTGGCCTTGGATGCATCGGCTACTATCTCAAGCTCTGGGGCGGCGGTGACACCAAGATCCTCGCGGCATTAGGCGCCATATTAGGTTTCTGGCCGCACCCTAATGATCTGATGGTCGGCATCGTCTCGAACTTTCTCTTAGTCGGCGGCATCTATGGCTTTGCCTACTTCATCATCCTTGCGACCACTAACTTCCAGAAGGTCTCTGGCGCCGCATCTGTTCTCTTATCCAACCAAGCCATGGCCCGGATGCATCTCTTTGTCTATATCCTCTGCGCTGCGATCATCGTAGGGAGCATGGCGGCAGGAGCAGGATTTGCAGGTGTCGTCCTCGCTTTGGGCAGTGTCATGATTTTCTATGTCTTCATCCTCTCAAAGGCGATCGAGCAGACTTGCTTCATCAAGGACGTGCCATTAGATGAAATCGAAGAAGGGGATTGGGTGGCCGAACCAGTCATCGTCAATGGAAAGAAAGTTACTGGCCCCGATGAGACTGGCATCACAACAGAACAGATAGACCTATTGCGCAAAGCCAGACACAAGACCGTGCCTATCAAAGAAGGCATCCCCTTCATCCCCAACTTCCTCTTGACATTCGTCACGACAATACTATGGGGTAATATCGTCTTGAGATTCGTGGGGTTCTGAATGGTGAAGTGCGAATCCTGCAAGATCCTCCTTGGTGACAGCAATCTTGCCGATCTTATCGATCGTCACAAGAAGACCCACCTTATATGTATCCATTGCAAAAAGCTCGCTGAACTGATTCTCAAGACATTTGACGAGTTGGACTGGAATGCATTTCTTGAATTCGCAGCCAGGCACAACGAAGAGAAGCATGAGAAGAAGGCAGGTTCTATTCCTATAGCAAATTGAGCAAATAATGGAACTTTCCATTACAGATCAAAACTGATACTGTTCTGCTCAATTTGCTATCTGCGAGTTGATTCTATTGTTCATCAATGTAATCAACTCGCTATATCAAGAAGTTTTAAAAAGAAAGGACCCCTCGAGTGTCAAGGAGTACCAGCGGCGGGTAGCACACTGATATTCTCTCTTGCCCGAGGGGCCATCCTGGCCAGGACGTTCTTCTCTAGGGGGAGGGTGATTAAATTAGGTTTCTAAGGTTTAGCTGAAATAATTTCAGAAGATCCGAAAATATCCGTTGTAATCTCGAAAGATTTCCGGACAAGCCCCTAATGATAATGTGTTTTTTCGAGAAATTCACGGATTTTTCCAGCCTTTTCTGAGCGATTTGTCCGCTCATACGCTTCAATCTCAGCCTCAAGGGCAAGACAGGGGATCTTCATTTGCCCAAGAGTCTCTAGAGTCACCTTTCCCTTGATGAGATGTTGGACATAGAGCCCCTCGTCTTCTTCGCCGACAAACTGGATATCCACGCCGCCAAAGACCATCTTCACATCCCATGCAGGCATCCCCGTAGTAGTCTTAAGAGCAGTGACAGCAGAAGTATTGTCTTTTTTGAAAAGCAGAGGTATCTTCTTGAGATCGTCGAAATGGACGATTATATCTAAATCATTAGGTACGACATCCATGCCATGAAGCGCTCTGTTTGTGCTCCCGATCACTGCCCAGCGGATCTTGTTCTTGGTAAGGATTTCAGCGACGTGCATAATCGCTTGTTCAAAGGATTTTGAGATCATGAGGATAGAGACTAATTCCCCTATTTATCGCTTGCTTTCACGAAACACTTAAAAAGAAAGAAGACCGACCAGGTGTCGAGGAGCATAACAAAACGGGTGGGGCCCATCTCGTTATGGTCTCTCTCGCCTGGTCGGTCATCCCGCGCAGGACGTTCTTCTTTAGGGGGACGGTGTTTAAAGTAGGTATCGTCAATAAATCCGAAGAATTCTCAGCCAAACCGAAAGGTTTTCGCCCGCAACCCTCGTTTTTCCGCCAAACCTCTTAAAAGAAGCAACCTTTTTAAAGAAATTGAAAGTCTTTCACCCTACCGTGCCCCTGTAGTGTAGCCCGGCCAATCATGGAACCCTCTCACGGTTCCGACGCGGGTTCAAATCCCGCCGGGGGCGTTGCGACCAGAGGTTAGAAGCCCCTTGTCCATAAAAGGGTCGAGGTTCTTAACCCGTGATTTCTTAGGAGGACTAGACCATGGATCAGGACTGGCGCAACTACGCTAAATCCATACAACAAGCCGTAGTGGCTGTTGAGAAAGCGGATATCTCTGCAAAGAATAAGGACCTGATTTTGCGCTTTCGGGATTTTCTTGTGGTTGAAGGGATCTCAAAAGCGCGGATTTTGAAGTACTTGTCTACGCTGAAGATTTTGGCGTGTTGGCTCAAGAAGGACTTTGATACGGCCACCAAAGAAGATATTATGGCCTTGGTAAGCCAGGTGTCGCAGAGGGATTTCTCTGAATGGACAAAACACACCTACAAGGTTTTGCTCAAGAGATTCTACAAATGGGTCCGTAATTCCGGTGATGGTTATCCTGAAGAGGTCAAGTGGATCAAGGCTCATATCAAGAAGGATCGCATCAAGCTCCCTAACGAAGGGGACCTCCTATCGGAAGGGGATATCAAGACGCTTCTTGATTGTACCTCAAACATCAGGGATAAGGCCTTAGTGAGCTGTTTATGGGAATCAGCCTGTCGCATGAACTGGCTAATCTTCGCTTTAAAGACGTCGTATTTGACGATTACGGCTCTATGATATGCATCGATGGAAAGACCGGCCCACGAAAGCTCCGATTAGTCAATTCAACCGCTTATTTAGCCAATTGGATGAGCATCCACCCCGACCAAAGTAAACGAGAGAACTTCGTATGGGTAAACCTGGGGACCCGCAACAGACAACAACTCATGAAATCCGCAGCCATCACCAAAATGTTGAAGGTTCTATTTGGGAGAGCCGGCATCAAGAAGCGGTCCAACCCCCACAGCTTCCGCCATGCCCGCGCCACCTTTTTGGCAAACCACCTGACCGAATTTCAAATGAACCAATACTTCGGATGGGTCCAAGGAAGCGACATGCCATCAACCTACGTCCATCTGAGCGGAAGAGAGATCGATGGCGCCCTCCTGAAACTAAACGGGATTGCTGTAAGCGAGAAGGATAAAGTCACCGAGCTCAAGGCAAAGAAATGCCCACGATGCGCCAAGATCAACGCCCACGAATACAGCTTCTGCGCCCAATGCGGCGGGGTCTTGGACATAACGGAGGCTATTCGATTGGAACAAGAGAATGATGAACTGACCAAACGCCGAGGAGCAAGCGAACACATCCTCAGCAGGCTACTTGACGACCCAGAGGTTCAGAACATCATTAAGCAGAAGCTCATGACCATGGGAATACCCTAAGATAATGGGTCGATGTTCCGCCAATCTCCAAATATCGACGACAAAAAAGAGGAGATTGGCGGAGCGGAAAATGAGATTGGCGGAGAAGGGAGGCCAAAATCGATGCTTCCCAAGCAGGAGGGAGCATGAAGGTTGTCTCTGAAGAATGGGAAAGATGACTGGATCCTAGAGAATACCACTGCGGACCCTGTTCAGGAGGATGGTCCTAACGCTCTGCCGACAATGCTACGCACCACTGGACCATACGTACTTTGAAGAAGGAGAGTGTGGGGATTGTGGAAGAAACCTTTAAGAATGTCCTAAAGCTTACAGCCCTTATGGCAGATTCAAAAATCACAAGTATGTCTAGTGAGTTTAACCCAATGACTTCTAAGAATACGTGGACCCTCCACTTTGATGATGGTACAATCCAAAAGAATGAATACCCTACGTTTATACAACAATGTTCTCTCTGCTGGAAACTAGTTGACAAAAGAGAGTCCAAATGTTTATGTCAGGCTATATGTTGTAAGGACTGTAAACTCGGCTGTGAAAAAGAGGGCGAATGCCGACTGAAGTGATACGCCTCAAGAATTCGGTCATATCCGAAAAATCCAGACCGCCTAACCCATCGCGTTGAAATTCTCTAAATAAATAGGAAGTCCCTTTGCTTTTGAGTAAGGGGTCGTAATTTATTAGGATTTCAACAAAGTCAGCAAACAGAGATACATATTTAAACAGATTTAAGACACCCGATTGTATGGGTGATAAGATTAAAGAGGTGATTAGTTCTCTTCTTAATAAATATAGCTCGCTACCTCACCGTGAAGATGAGAGCGAAAAACGTACTGAAGAGTTCATCAGGACGCTCTTTGAAGCACTTGGATGGCAGTGGCTTAGCAGTGAAGTAACACCTCAGAAACGTATCAAGAGCGCCGCCAAGACCACCCGAGTTGATTATTCATTCAAAAAAATCGGAGAACTGCGACCTTCATTCTACCTTGAAGCCAAACGATTTTCCGAGAAACTCGATAATCCAGACCATATCAAACAAGTGCTTGATTATGGCAAGAATAGCGGAATCCGCTGGGTCATTCTGACTAATTTCATACGTTGGCGTGTCTTTAATTCCGATTACTTTGATCAACCGGAACATGCTGAACTCTTTGAATTCGACCTAAGTGGCTGCATCGCAAATCCCGAATACTTGTCATGGCTCTTGCTTTTTTCCCGTGAGCAAGGCGGAAATGCTCTTGATGACTACGCCAAGAAGCACAAGAAATGGAAGGAAAGCGCAGATATCGAAGACCTGCTGACTGAACAGCTATTGAATGCGCGTAAGATTCTCGGGCGGGCAATCAAGGACCAAAACTTGCCGAAGTTCGACACGGGTCAAGATATGGAAAAAGAGATTGATTCCTGTGTCCAAACCATCCTCGATCGCATTATCTTCTGCCGTATGCTCGAAGACAATGGAGGAGATGCCGAACGACGTCTAAAGAATGTTTTTGAAACGTGGAAAAATGGGGATAAACGCATCCAATTCTACAGCGATGGATTGTGCGATTTCTTCCTTAAAATGCATAAAAAATATGATAGCGCCCTCTTTGACCAGGATCGCGTCGATAGGTTGAGTATCAAGAATGAAGACTTCATCCCCGTCCTTGAGTCTTTCTATGTGGATCCCAAGACCAAACTACAGTATCGCTTCGACGCGATAGCCACAGATATCCTTGGTCACGCCTATGAGAACTATCTTTCTTATAAGGTCACCGCCAAGAAAAAAGGGCTCGAAGAAGAACAATTCAAACGCAAACAAAGCGGAATCTATTACACTCCTGAATTTCTTGTTGATTACCTTGTCCGAAGCACGGTGGCGGAACTTCTCAAGAAGTGTAAAACGCCTGCAGACGCTCTTAAACTGCGCATTATCGATCCATCCTGCGGTTCTGGCACTTTCCTTGTGCGGGCCTTCGAAGAGTTCAGAAATTGGCACCAACAATACGAACGCAAGAACGCCGAGAAGGCCAGCCAAACCCAGCTCGATGTTGATAGTGAAACGGGCACCACGCACTTCTTGGACAAAGTGCTCGAGAATTGCATTTACGGAGTTGATATGGATCCTCGAGCTGTACGTCTCGCGCGCTTAAACCTCTTCCTTCGAGCGATTGACACTCCAAAGACCCTCCCTAATCTGAACATTATCGAACGAAATTCACTCATTTGGGACAACGATATCCCTAATGCATTCAAGCTGGAACGCGACTTCCCACTTATTGCAGAAGCAGGCGGGTTTGATATTGTTATAGGAAATCCGCCCTGGGAGAAGTGGAAACCTGACTCACAAGAGTTCTTTGAACCACATGATCCAGGGTTTAGTAAGCTTCCCGCCCAGCAAGCTAAGAAACGGATGGAAGAACTTTTCCGCACGCGTCCAGCGCTGAAGAAACAATGGCTTGAGACTCAAGCGAATTATGAGATGTACTCTACCATCTTCCGAGAGAATTACCACTGGCAAAGCGCCGAAGTCAAGGGAAAACAAGTCTCTGGTGACTTAGACCTCTACAAACTCTTCACTGAAAGAGCGCACATGCTAATTAAAGAAGGCGGATTGGCAGGATATGTCATCCCCAGCGGCATCTATACCGATCTTGGAGCTAAAGGATTACGAACAATGTTATTTGAAAGATCCAGAATAAGGTCCTTATTCGGATTTGAGAACAGAAAGTTTATCTTCAAAGACATCGACCAGCGTTACAAATTCGTCCTACTGGTCTTTGAAAAAGGAAGAAAAACCAGCTCATTCCCCTGCGCATTTTTCTTATACTCGGTTGATGACCTGAGCCATGCCATTCACAATCCAACTGTGATAGATGTAGAATTTGTTAAGAAATCATCGCCTGACGCCTGGAGTGTGCTTGAGATTAAAACACCAAAAGATTACGGGATAGTGAATAAACTTCTCAAATACCCTCCACTCGGCCAAGAACTAAAAGATGTTTGGAATATTGATATCTCACGTGGATTCGACATGACTAATGACAGCAGTCTTTTTCAAACTGGCAAACTCGGCATTCCTATGCTGGAAGGAAAAAATGTCCACCAGTTCACACATCGGTTTGGGGAAAATCCAGCTCCACGATATACTATCAGTGAAACAGACATTCTGTCAAATCTTAAACCTGAGAAGCAATACCATCGCGGTTATTGGGTAGCTTACCGTTTAATTGCTCGATCGACTGATACGAGAACATTCATCTCCACCATAGTACCGCCGGGTTATGTCTGTGGCAATTCAATCGCAATTGTTCGCTTGGACTCAAACAAACCACTCTGCTTCATAGTAGGTGTAATGAATAGTTTTGTGATTGATTATTTTATCCGACAGAAAGTCAGCGCAAATATCAATATGTTTTACTTCCTCGAAACTCCCGTGCCTCGTCTCTCAGAGGGTAAAGAATTTGATACTATTGTCCGAAAAGTCGCCCAATTAGTCTGTACAACCAATGAATTTACCGAACTTAAGAACGAGGTAGGGATTGAGAGCGGGCTTATGAATGAGAATGATCGTGCCTTGGCCCGAGCTCAGCTCGATGTTACCATCGCAAAAATTTATGGCATCACCAAAGAGGAACTCGCATTCATCCTACAACAATTTCCCCTCGTTGATCAGAAACAGAAAGAGCTCGTTCTTGAGCAATATTGATTTATCTTGGTTAATGAACAGTTAAAAGAATCGCTTGAATGGAGGATTATTGTCCAGATATTTGACCCCGACCGCCCAGATTCCGATAATTAAGAAAATCATAAAGATATAATGGACAATAGAATTAGTTTTCCACCAGTGTGCTCCGCTTCGCTACGCAACACCGGTAGGAAAACTTATTATACTCCCCATCCAATAATCATACAAAGTTTAAGATTTCACGGTTGAGATTATAACCCGTGGTCCTGAGTCCCGCCGGGGGCGTACAAGCGTAGCGAGAACGACACCGAGGTGCCGAAATCAAGAATTTCGAGCGCCGCCGGGGGCGTCTCTTTATTTTTTGATAGGATTTGTGAAGAAGAAAGGACTAAAAAAACAAGAAAAACAATTCACTTATACAACGCCAAGATTCCAGCCTTATCACCACTATTCAAATCGCGCTTCTTGATTTCGCCATAACTAGCGTAGGCGTACATGGTCTCTTCTGTGCATCCGCTTGAAGGATGATCCATGCCCAGAGCATGGCCTAATTCGTGGGTTGCGATGTTCTCAAAGTCCATCTTACCAGTTTCACCAATAGAGCTCCAGTCAAAGTCGTTCTCGTCAAAGATCATGTCCCATTCGACGAGTTGTCGTGAGCCGATGGGGCCGCCGAAGTTGCCCCAGGTGACCGTCACTGCGATCGCTCCTGGTTCAGAGATTGATCCGAACATGACTTCATTCACATTGTCAGGAGAGGCTGTGTCTACTGAGAGAAGGTTAGAGGTCAAAACTCCCGAGCCAAAAATCTCTTTTCCCGCTGAACTCTCCCATTTGGAGATGTCCCCTGCAAGATTGTCAAACACCAAGAGTCCATCCAGACCACGATTGTTGGCAGGATTGACGACCCATCCTTCAAGCGACTTCCACTTTGCGCCACGAGAGATGTGGGCATAACATTTGTCGCCGCCAGTGTTGCCGCCAGTTCCTGGTCGAGCATACCCTTTCTTGTAGTGGATGTGCATCAAACCATGTACCACTTTTCCATCAATCACTGCAGGTCCAAGGTCATAGAGTCCTGGCGCAAGTTCGATTGCGTGGGAAGGGACAGTGACTTCTGATCCTCCGCGGGATTGGCCGGCCGCAAAGGCCACAGCACAGACAAAGACAGTGATGACAACGATACTAACGACGGTCTTAGAGATCTGCATAAGGTTCACCATATGACTCTGCCGCCCAGTTGGTTTAATAATGTTTAGTCCATACTTCAGAAGGCGCTAGATAATGTCCTGATGGTCCCTTAACCAGTCTTGTTTCCAGATCCAGAATATTTCGGAAGCTGTAATTTAAAAGCTGCACTATCGTGGTATGCCCAGGGAAAGTTGGCCAAACTTTGCCCTCCATCCAATGGACTCGGGATTTTTTCAGGACCAAATCTGATGGTTGCGCTTAGAAGGAGTTGGCGGGGGGTCTGGACTTCGATCTTCAGACCATTGACATAGGTGCCATTGGTGGAGCCGGGATCGAGGATATACGTGGATCCAGCGTCTCCATAGAGGATGGCATGAAGACCTGAGATGATGGGCGCGTCGATACGCAGACCAATGTTTACGATATTGCGCCCTATACGTAATATCCATGGTTGGACCTTACCTTCTTTGAGGGGGGTGATGATCTTAACCAATTCAGAATCTGGTCCAAATCCCATCTCTCGAAAGGTCGTTGACGTGCTACTACTAGATACGGCCCGTGGGCCGATGAGGAAGTGTTCATTATTTCGAGGGGGCGGTACTCCCGGTACTCCATTAGCGTGATCGGCGATTGTTGTCCGCTCAATTCTCGCTGGCGTGTAGTTGTCGAGGTCCATGGTCATCATTTGTATGGGGAGTCCTTTCATAGCCTACGAAGGTCTGCATTGCGAGTTATGCGTTCAGATATAAAATCAACGGAAAAAAAAGAAAAATGGTAATCAGCGCTTAGTCTTTTCCGCGGCCTTTGTCGGACTTGCCTGAAGATTTCTCTTCACGGACTTCGTTCTTGACTTCTGTCTTGACGCGATCCTTGGTCTCGGATTTGACTTCAGTCTTCACGAAATCCTTGGCGTTCTCCTTGATCTCGGATTTCACTTCGGCCTTGACTCGGCCTTTAGCGTCATCCTTAATCTCGGTTTTCACGCGGCTCTTGACTTCTCTTTTGGCTTTCTCTTTGATCTCGCGCTTCACTTTGCGCTCTTTGACTTCCTTGAGATCCTTGAGGCTCTTGCCCTTCGCGACAAGTTTGCCTGCGACTGTGACGGCCTTGGCCTTCACAGCGGCCTTGGTCTCTTGGGTGTCTGCGCTTAAGGTGTCAGCGACGCTGTTGACTGCGGCGAGTTCTTCAGAGCTCAGATCAGTTGCGGTCTCGGCAGTCTCTTGGGCTTCTTCTGAGATCAGCTCATCAAGGGCTTCTTGCTCGGCAAGATCGCCTGAGAGTTCGCCGGTCACTTCAAGAGTCTCTTCATCGCCTGTTTCATCTGTGCTTTCGGCTGCGTCTCCTGCTTTTTGCATGTCTTCAGAGACATACGCTTGCAGCTTCTGCATTTCGCTAGCCCACTTGGGGGACTTGGCAAGGCCGATCTGCTTTTCGTTCATCATGCGTAGGATGCGCAGTTTGTTTTCGCGTGCGCGGTCCATGGCGCGTTTTGCCTTCTTGTGTTTGTCAAAGGTGAAGGTGTCGCCGAGTCCTGAGAGGAATCGGGAGAATCCTCCTGGAAGGCTTGGGCTCACTGTTTCAGCTTCTGTCTCAAGCTCGTCTTTGACCTCTTCTTGGGCTTCTTCGGTCAATTCGACCTCAAGTTCCTCTTCAAGGGTCTCAGGGGCTGGGACTTCAGTTGATTCTTCAGTCGAAGTCTCCTCTGTAGGAGCGGCTTCTGCTGGAGCGGTCTCCTCAGCGCTTGTCTCTTCGACAGGGGTTTCAGTGGTAGTTTCTGCAGTCTCCACAGGAGCCTCTGCAGTATCCTCCACCGTGGTGGCGTCTTCAGTTGCAGGGGCCTCTGTGGCGTCAGCATCGGTCGTTGCCGTTTCTGTCGTCTCAGAAGTCGTCGCCTGCTCGGTCGTTGTTTCTTGTGCCGCCGCAAAGGGGACAGCAAGCAAGCTCAACACGACCAACAACACATAGGTGATGTTTTTCATGGGCGTGACCTCCTTATTTGTGAGACACAGACAGATCACCCGATATTTAAATGGGGAAGAGAACGAGAATGAACAAGAGTGAACAAGAATCTATTTTAGTCCCTTAAACCAGTCCGATAGCGTCAAGTAGTGGACAAAGAAAGAACGATCAATATGGATGATGTTCTTGCCTTCTAAGTTTTTCAAAGCAGATGCAAGGCTTGATTTTGAGATGCCTGATTCGCGTTCAAGTTCGTTGCGTTTGAGATGGCCGTGGTGTTTGAGCATGATCTTGAGCACGGTGGCTTCATTATCATTGGCCGCGCGAAGCACATGCATCTGGGCGTCAGTGATCTGAGGGAGGTCTTTGTCGATGTCGTGAGTGGGGATTGGACCTGATTTTGGCGAAGGTTCCTCAGCCGCTGTCACCTCAGCAGGAGGCTCTTTCTTAGGCGTACTTTGCTCCCTTTTCTTCCTGCGCAATATCCACCAAGTGATGCCTCCTGCCAAGATCAAGACAAAGACTGCGCCTTCAAAGGACACTAACGAGAAGCGCTCCACTACGACAGGTCCTGCGCGCAGGAGTTGCTGTTCTTTGAGAGGGATCACATAAGAGATGAGGATCTCATCATCTGTAAGCGCCCAATGCGCACTGAGTCCTCTGTCCTCACTCAGCGCTGCGCGGGGTTTGGTGCGGATGACTTGGGTATCAAGTGGAAGAGAGATATCGACCTCAGACATCGGCAGGACTTCTGCGATGAAGGTCCAGACCCCTTCTTGTTTGCTGGTATGATAGGATGAAGTGTAGGTCACTTGCACGATCTCATTTGAGGGCAGGATCTCAATGCCGTCATTGACAAGGGTGAACGTCGCGCCCTCCACTTGAGGGTTGTGGACGTCTTCTGGCAGAGGGAGGATGGTGACTTGTGTAGTGTTGATCACGACAGTAGCGCTGCTCTCCCCCGCGGCGCTGACATCAAATGAGTACTGTGCTTCTGCCAGTGCCTGTCCTCCTGGCAAGAAGAGCATGACAAGGAGGAGGACGGCAAATGTCTCCGTTAGCCTCATAACGACGGAGAAAGTCCGAGTGTTTTTAAACATTGGCCAGAAACAATTATATAACGGAAACTCGAGGTTCTGGTCATCAAAGAAGAGGTGTATGTGATGGTGTATGGAATGATGGGTAATTGCCTTTGGGGCGGCTATGGCGCAGCAGGAGTGTTTGGAGGTTTTCTTGGCTGGGCTATCCTGATCGGCGTTGCAGCGCTTGTCTGGTTATGGGTCATCAGGCTGTTCAGGGAAGTCTCTGGAAAGAGACATAAGTAATTCTCTTTTTTTTAATGTTCTAGAGAAAGCTATTTATACGCTAAAATCGAGCTTTCTTCATGCGAAAGGAATGTCCCATCTGTCAGTCCGAGAATGTACGAGTGATTAATTTCAAAGGCTCGCTTGCGGTCATCTGCAATGAATGCAGTTATGACGAGCGCGAGGACTTAGAGACAGGTGATGAGGAAGACGTCGTCGTCCCCGAAGAGCGCACGAGCCAGAAGGCGAAAAAAGAGCATACTCCTTACAAGACAGGCGGTCCCAAGAGGACGCAGAAGAAAAAGTGAATGAGATATAGGCCTAATTCTTTTAAGCAAAAGTGGATGTCCTGAGTTAATGATTGCCTCAAGTACAGCCTACGTCAAAGATCGTCTCGAACACATCGTTGCGAAAACGAAGACCTGCCATCTCAGAGATGAATTAGTCAAGGTATTTGAGGATGAACTGATGGTGAATCAAGACTATATCCGAGCTCGACCTGCTCAGACAAACCAGTTGCAGGCGGAATGGGGCTTGAGAGGTATCACAGATGCGTTTGGCGCGTCCTACTCCGGAACGGATCTCCTCGTTGGATGTGTCAAACTGGAGATCGCCCCACGAGATTCTGCCAAGTTGCCTATCGATGCTCTATGTATCCTTGCGATGAATGGATATCGACGGGTCGACCAGACGCCCTATGGGATGAAAGGTCTTATGGTTTCCGCGCTTGGTGTCAGCTTCCTTACTCAATCAGGGACTGTATGTGAAGGGTATCAGATGGCGGGGACACCGATGGTGACGTATTCTTGGAACCCAGGACAGTATCCTTCAAGACCTGACGAGATCAAAGAGGAGATATCAAACAGATGCACATCTCTGGGAATTGAGCTGGGGGATGAGACCCTACTCTCCCTGCCAGCCATTGTCATGCTCCTGGTCCAAGCCGCACAGCTACGCAACCTTTAAAAACGCTATTGCACCCTTCTAAGCTATGGCCAAGAAGGTTCTCATCACAGCGGCATTGCCCTATGTGAACAATGTCCCTCACTTAGGGAACCTTGTCCCTACTCTTTCAGCAGATGTGTACGCGAGATTCTTGCGTCTGGCGAAACATGATGTCCTCTTCATTTGTGGCACTGACGAGCATGGCACCACCACTGAGGTCAAAGCGATTGAGGAAGGAGTCACGCCTCAGGAGATCTGTGACAAGTACTTCAAGATCCACAAGGAAGTCTATGATTGGTTCCATTGCTCGTTTGATTGTTTTGGCCGCACATCCTCAGAGGCCAACAAGAAAACGACCTATGAGATTTTCAACGATCTTGACGAGAATGGGTATCTGCTCAAGCAACCTCTCAAACAAGCCCGTTGTCCAAAGTGTGAACGGTTCTTAGCGGACCGATTTGTCGTCGGTATGTGCCCTCATTGCGATTATGTGCATGCAAGAGGCGATCAATGCGAGAATTGTGGTAAGCTGCTAGAACCAAACCAACTCATCGCGGCAAAATGCAAGATATGCAAGACGATCCCTGAATTCGTCGATTCGATGCATCTCTTCATGGATTTGCCAAAGATAGAGCCTGAGCTCAGGGAGTGGATCTCTGAAGTCCAAGACGATTGGTCTGAGAACGCAAAGACCATGACACAGGCCTGGCTCAAAGAAGGTCTCAAACCCAGATGCATCACGCGTGACCTGAAATGGGGGATCAAAGTGCCAAAAGCGGGTTTTGAGGATAAAGTGTTCTATTCCTGGTTTGACGCCCCCATAGGATACATCGGTATCACCCGAGAGTTCAGAAAGGACTGGGAGACGTGGTGGAAGTCTGAGGATGTCCGTTTGGTTCAGTTCATGGGCAAGGACAACATCCCCTTCCACTCGATCATCTTCCCAGGCTTTCTCTTAGGGACTAAGAAGTCATGGAAATTAGTCGATGAGCTCGCAGTGAACGAGTTCATCAATTATGAGGGAGGTCAGTTCTCAAAATCACGCGGCGTCGGGGTCTTTGGAGACAGCATCATGCAGACAGGGATCCCTGCTGATGCATGGCGCTACTATGTCGTCGCGAATCTGCCCGAGAAGATGGATTCTGATTTCCGTTGGGATGACTTCGCGGCGAAGATCAACAACGAGCTTGTCGCAAACCTGGGAAATCTGGTCTCCCGTGTGCTCACCATCGTCAACAAGACTTACAACTCCATCATCGATGCGATCGAACTCAATGATGATGAAGAAGAATTTATCGACAAAGTCGAGACTGCTCAAGCCAAGGTCCGTGTACTCTATGAGGAGATCAAACTCAAGGATGCGCTCAAGCACGTGATGACGATCTCAAAGATGGCGAATGTCTACTTGCAGGAGAATGAACCCTGGAATATGGAGCGCGATCCCGTGCGAAGATCGACCACTATTGGCCTCTTGGTCAATGTCATAAAGGATCTTTCGATATTGATCAATCCCGTGATGCCTGGCGCAAGCAGATTCATCCAGACCTTACTCAATCTCAAACCCTTGTCATGGAATGATCTGGGGCTCAAGACTATCAAACAAGGCCACTTGGTCCAAGAGGTGCGTCATCTCTTCAACAAAGTCGAGGATGAACAACTCGGTGAACTCAAGGGCAAGTTCGGCTCAAAATCCGACTTCTTCCCGCTCAACCTGCGCGTGGCGGTCGTCAAGAAGGTCGAAGATCATCCTGATGCCGATAAACTCTATGTCCTCAAGCTTGACTTAGGTGACCATTCACGTCAGATTGTCGCAGGAATGAAACCCCATTACAAACCAGACGAGCTTCTGGGCAAACACATCATCATCGTCTCAAATCTTGCTCATGCGAAATTGCGGGGTGTCAACAGCGAAGGTATGATGCTTGCGGCAGACAAGGATGGCGTGGTCAAGGTCATTGAGGCTCCTAATTCCCCTCCTGGACGCCAAGTGATGGCGGGCGACCTCAAGAACAACGACAAAGAGATCACCTATGAGGAGTTCTCAAGGATCAAGATCCGCGTCTTGCAGGGAAGAGTGCTTGCTTCAGGCAAACAATTGAAGTCCCAAGACGAAGATATCGTCAGTGGCTTGCCAGATGGCGCTATCGTGAAATAATGAATTCTACCTCTTGGACAAACATTTAAATACACTCTATAAATCCCCGTCGTTAAGAGGTGATTGTGTTGCGAAAGATCGTTGTCATTAATCAAAAGGGCGGAGTTGGGAAAACAACAACGGTCGTCAATCTCGCTTCAGGATTAGCTCGTTCTGGCAAGAAAGTCCTGCTCATTGATCTGGATCCTCAGGGTAACATCGCCACATGCCTTAATGTCAAGTCTATCAAGGATATCTATGATGTGATCGTCGAGGGTGTCGACCCTATGGTCTGCATCGTCAAGGCTGATGAGAACTTAGACGTGATCACTTCAAAGGAGACCCTCACCAAGGCAGAGATGATCTTAGTAGGAGAGGCGTCAAGGGAGACTCTTCTCAGACGAAGACTTTCAGGTGTCAAGGGTTACGATTTTGTCATCATGGACTGCGCTCCATCGTTAGGCCTCATCAACCAGAACGCCATCCTCTATGGCAATGAGATCTTCATCCCCGCATCGACTGATGTCTTGGCGCTCTCAGGCTTGCGCAACATGATCAGGGCGATCGAGAAGATCAATGAGGTTTTCGCTCACGACGCGAGGATTTCAAAGATCATCCCGACGATGTATGATCAGCGCAACAAAATCTGCAAGGACGTCCTTGGTCAGATGAAAAGCGAGTGGGACGGCGTCTTGTCAGAGCCCATCCGCGTCAATAGCAAACTCAAAGAGTGTCCTGGCTCAGGCAAATCGATTTTCACCTATGATGCGTCTTGTCGAGGGGCAAAAGACTATGATCTCTTGGTCAAGGGAGTGCTCGCACCCCAGTCTCAAGGGGCGCCTGCCGCAGTGCAAACGCGCTTTGAGGCCCCGTCCTCAGGAAGGACCATCATCAGGCGTACGCCTTTTGCTCAATGAGAGATCTGCTTGCCTCGGCGTTGCTCGCGATGATCATCATCTTGTTCGCAGGTCAATCTGTGGCGGGAAGTCTTGATCTGTGGCTTAATGTCCAGGCTCTGACGACACGTGAGCCACAGGCACAGAGAGTGGCGTCAGATGTGTTTTCTTATATGCGCGAGCGAGAAGGTCTTGATGCCCCAAAAATCGATGGTTTCTCCTCAAAAGAGAACAGTCATATGGCTGATGTCAAGTGGACTTTCAGGGTCCTGGAAAGTCTGCTCTTTGTGTCGTGGTGGATCTTTATTGCCTTGCTGCTCTTTTCAGCGAGAAGGGCGTCGATATTCGTGAGGGGATCATGTTTGGCGATGGCTGATCTCTTGATCCTCTTGGTCGTTCCATTCGATAGTCTCTTTGTCTGGTTCCATCAGGTATTTTTCAGTCCAGGTTCTTGGACATTCTCAGGAGGCCTTATGATCTCATCATTTCCAGGGGCCTTCTTTGTCTGGCTTGCGCAGTTATGGTGGATGCGCGCGTTCTCAGCAGGCCTTGCCTTGGCTTTGATATCGTTTATCGTCTCTAAACGGGAAAAGACAACAACGCTTATATAGAAATTCGCTACTCCTCAGTCCGAACACAGTGGTATTGGGAAGTGGTGAGAACATGAGAAAGACAGTTCTTGTAATCATACTGGCGACATTGTTATTAGGTGGATGTATACGCATCAAGCAGCCTTGTCCTGATGTCAACGCAACGACACTGTCAGGGATTACTGGGGCAGCGATCGCCGTCCCTTCACCAATTCCACCACCGTTAAGCAACGCTGCAGCGGAAAAGAACATCAAGACCGTGATCGCAGGCCAATTGGTCTCTTTCCCGAATCTTCACGGCACTGATCCGGATGGACAGACGATATCGTACAAATTCACCGCGCCTCTTAACGCAAAAGGCGAGTGGCTCACCACAGAGGCTGATGTCGGCGAATACGTGGTGAACATCACACTTTCTGATGGCGAGAACACGATCACGGAACAAGTGAGGATCATTGTGCTTGCCCAGAATCACCCGCCAACCATCGATGCTCCCCTGGCCGTATCAGTCGATGAGGGAGCTATCCTTGAGATCCCATTCTCAGTCGTAGATGAAGATAAGGACAATCTCACGACGAGGATATCTGGATGGGTGACGCAGCTTCCTGCTTTCGTCGAGTTTGAGGACGCAGGAGTCCATGTTGTGAGAGTGCATGCTTCCGACGGCCGGCAAGAGACCGTCCATGAAGTGCAGGTGACGGTCCGCGACATCAACCGCGCACCTGAACTTGCCCCGATCAATGACGTGTCGATCAACGAGACAGATAAATTGACGATCCATCCAAAAGCAAGTGATCCTGACCAAGACGCGCTTACGTTCAGGTTCTCAAAGCCGCTTGACCAATCGGGCTCCTGGCAGCCTACGCTCGACGATCTGGGCACTCATGAGGTCACCGTGGTCGCAAGCGATGGGCGCATGGAAACATCGACGAGATTCACCATCACAGTGGATACCCGCAATAAGCCGCCTGTGCTCCAAGGGCTTAAGGATATCACGGCAGGAGAAGGCGATATGATTGAGCTCACCGTCGACGCAGTCGACCCTGAAGGCAAAGATGTAGAACTCACTATCGGCGGCTACATGACGGGCATGTCCAAACAAGTCGATTATGACGACGCCGGTGTGCACACGGTCAGAGTGACTGCCTCAGATGGCGAGAGGACAACATCAGACACCTTCACCGTGACGATCAATGATGTCAACAGGCCTCCCATCTTTGCGCCTGGCGCGTTTGAGTGATTGGATTTTTTGTTTGATTAGAACTCGCCGATTTTCTTTTGTGTTTTGTTCAATGGTTTATGCTCATGAGCCTTCTCCTCGCGCTCCCCTTCAGGTTTGACAGCCCCAATACCTGGGAAATGGATAGCGCCATACACACCATCATAACCAGGATCGATCTTGACTCGTCCTTCACGAACGGCAATGATTGCATCAGCGA
>DATDXB010000161.1:0-7322 GCA_035289465.1 Candidatus Nanoarchaeia archaeon | reverse complement strand
ATTTTGCTTGTGCAGCTAGAAGTTTCTTCTTCAGGTCCTTGATCTCCTTGTTCAACGCCTGTTCTTTGCTGAAGGCCATGACTTCAGTCTCGATCTTAGTGGATAAAGTCGCGATCTTGGCCTTGATGAATTCTGCGGAATCTCCACGCATAGAGTAGGATCCTGGCGCTGGAGCGGTCTTCTTGATCTCACCCACAGCCTTGAGCTTGGTGCTGATCTCAGAATTGAGCTTTGTGCGTAATTCCTTGACGACTTTGACAGAATCAGTCAATGCGTTGCGTTCTTTCTTGCTCGCGACGACTTCAGAGATAAGGGCGCGGATTTTACGGGAGACTTCTTCTTTCTTTGAGAATAACGCTTCTTTATCTGCGTTAAGAACATTCAATTGCTCCTTGAGCTTGCGGATCTCCTCTTGGAGCGACTGTGCCTGCGATTGTGTGTTGCTGTCCATATGTCGGTGACGCCTTTCTTACTCTTACAAAAGATAATAATAAAATGAAAAAAGAAGGTCGGTTATCTCTAACCGAAGAGTGCGCCAAGACCGGCTGCTGCTTCCTCGGCGGACTTCTTTTCTTCCTTCTTCTCTTCTTTCTTCTCTGCGCCTGCGTGTCCACCGTGTGCGGCGGGTGCTGCGGCTGCAGGGGCTGCGACAGTCGCTGCCTTCTTGATGGCCTCTTCGATGTTGAGTCCTTCGACGGCTGCACAGACTGCCTTGACGCGGTTAGCGTCGACTTTGACGCCTGCTGCGGTGAGCACTTTGGTGACGTTGGCCTCATTGATGGGCTGTCCTGCCTTGTGCAGGAGCATGGCGCTGTAGATGTATTCCATGGTTGTTCCTCCGGAGTGTTATCCTGATTTCACGTGCGATCCGATTTCCGCGGCCTGCGCTTCTGCAAGGGCGAGCATCTCACCGATGGTTTCTTTGGTAGGGATGTTCGCTTCTTTGGCGACGGCCTTGGCTTCTCGGAAAGCCTTTTGGATCAAGAGTTCAGTGGTCTCAGGCAGGGGTATTGCGGCTTCGACAGCCAGATTGAATGCCCACTGAGCGGCCTGCGTGATGTCTGACACATATTTGTCTTGGTCGATGTCAAGCACGGACCGGGGCAAGACTTCTCCGTTCTCAAAGATGAATCGCAAGTCCAGACCGACTTCCATCGGTTGGATGCCAAGACGGACGAGCATTTCTGCGAGTTTTTGCGAGATGGTGTCACCTTCTTTGGCGACTTTGGTGTCGGCGACGATCGCGATCTTTCCGCCTTCGACTTTGGCTTTGATGCCAAGCGCCGCGAGTTCTCCGATGACAGGACCTGGAGCGAATGCGGTCGGTCCTGCTGGGACCATGATGTCGCGTGGCGCCTTTTGGCCTGCTTTTGCAGAGGCTGGAGACTTGTTCTGTTTGATGGATTTGAAGACGGCGAAGGGATTGTCCTTGGTGAAGAGGATGGCTGGCATGTCATCAAGGTGAGGGATGAGCTTCTCAAGGCCTGGGCGCTTGGATTTTGCCTGTTCGATGGCGAGCGTAAGGAGCCTTCGTTTGGTCATGCGCACGACGCACTTTTCGCGAAGCTTGCCTCTGATGACTTGCAGAGGTGAAGCGGGAAGGTCGCGGATATTGATGGTGCCCACGATGGGGTATTGTTCAAAGAGCTTGACGAATTCAGCGACGGTCTTTTGCTTGTGTGCGTTAGGCTCGCAGACGTACTGGGTACTCATGCTGCAACCTCCTCAACTGTCGCACCGACCTTCACAGGTTTGCCCATAGTCTTCTTGAGGAGAACGTTCTTGACGTTGTTCTTCTCTTGTGGGAGCAAGTGCAAGACTTGGTTGTAAAGAGAGAAGATATTTTCGACGAGATCCTCAGAAGAGAGCGATTCTTTGCCGACGATGCATTGCAGGCAGTAGCTCTTCCTGCTTTGTGTACGGATCGTGCGTTGGAGCTTCTCGACAAGCGGCTTCAGGTTGGCGTTCGGGGGCACGACACAGCCTGCTTTTGGGTTTGGCATCTTTCCGCGTGGTCCAAAGACGCGACCGAAGACTTTTGCCACTTGCGGCATGATCGTTGCCTGGGCGATGAAGTAATCGTATTCTTCGGTGAGCTTCTTGAGCGCTTTCTTGTTGCCTTCGTACTTGGGGAACTCGTCAAGCGGGATGACTTTGTCACAGGCGGCTTCTGCGAAGACCTTGAGTTCGCCTCCGACAAGGGCGCAGACTTTGACGGGTCTGCTGGTGCTTTTGGGCAGGGTCAAGAAATAATCAAGCTGGTTCTGTTGGTTTTTCAGATCGATGTTCTTGATATTGATGATAAGTTCGTAGGACTGCGGGAACTTGCGCTTGTCAGAATCCTTAAGGGCCGTGACGGCCGCGACGACATCTTTCTTTTCCATGTGTGTGCTCCACGAGAGATACGAAATCCCTCTCCCAAGGCGTCAAAGACGGACTCTGACGGTTGGTTGTTCGGATTAGCAAGTCGGAGCTAGGGGTGGTTTATAAAGGTTTCTTTTGTCGGCACACAAGGTTTTTATAACGAGTTCTATGGGGATTACATATGGCTGAATTGAGGTTACTTCCACTCGACTATCTAGAGAATGTAGCGCCGATTTTTGAAGATACTACCCGGAATAAATATGTCAATCATCGAACTAAGGTGGTCACATTTTATAGTAAAACATTCCCATTGATCAATAAACGGATCACGTCCGCATTACGCGAGGATGACCAGAGCCACTATTTGACAGGAGCTGAGAGAAAATTTCTGGGTTCTGCAAAAAGAATCTTCTCAAAGACCAAGAATCCTAAAGTGGACGAATATTCCAAACTCATAGGCCTAAGTGTTGAAGCTACGATTTCAAGGCTGCAAAAAATTCGGAAAGGTATTCTTGAAATCGAACCGACCCGATATCAAAAGCGGATTCTCTTTACGATTTCTGTTCAACTCGCCCAATGTGCGACTCTTTTGGAAAGATTTAGGTCTATTGAGAAAGAACGCAAAATCGAGATTTCGCAGATTGAACAATTGATAAGAACCTGTGCCCAAGTCTTTGACGACCTCATTAGACTATATGCTAGTATCATCCACAAGGATGAATCTGCGCTTTCGGCTGTCTCTGATCAAATATTGGATAATGAGCGGCCCCTCTTCCATACTCACCAGCGATTATTTGCATGACTCAGATTGCGGATACTAATGTGATTTTACATTCTCTACTGTCTAAACGGTTAGCGGATCTTATCATCGAGATTTATCCTCAACTAATCGGAAAGAAAGGGAAGAATATCCTCCTGTTTAGCGTGGGAGCGGAATTAGAGGAGAAACTGTTGGACCTGAACTGGTGGGTGATCAAGATAGCGTTTGATCTTAAGCGTGCGCGGAAAATTGGCACCTTCCTTGAGAATCCAAGATATTTAGTATTAGGACAAAGATTCCCAGAATTTTACTCATGTCTCAAGACGATAATTTCAGAGAAACATGATAAGGTCTTGTTAGGGAGCTTTTTGGAATTTGTTTGGGAAGATCTGAAAGCTATCGAAAAGTTTAGGAAACGAGGAGAAGCGCTATTCCCGCCGGTCGAAAATGAGTTTAATGATCTTAAGGAACAAAAAGCGTTCAGAGAAATTGCTGAAAGATTGCGAAGCGCTAATCTTGGAGGAGTAGGGAATAAGGATATAGAACATCTGGCATTATCTCATTGTTACATCATTCAATCGAAGATGAGGGCGAGATTTTATACAGCTGATAAGGAGATATCCAGACACGCGAATAGTGTGAAAATCTCCTCGATGATACCTGATCTTGAAATCTATAAGGTTGAATTCAAAATGATGGAATTCAATGAAGAAGCAATAAAGAGATTTGCCCCACACCTTGGAGCCAAGGGAAATTAATGTCGATACCTATAAATGTCAAGTCACATGGCAAGACGTATTCCTGGGATTACAGCGAGAAGTCGGATATAGACAATTGAGTTAATTGTGTTACGTTTAGACTCAATTGTCTATCTGTGAATTGCACCTATTCATATGACCTAATCAGTGCAATTCACTATATATTGAATATTCACAAAACTGCGAAGAATACTCAAGGAAGCGCGGAATTCGGGGATTTCACTGTGGACTTTGACAAAGAAGGTCAAGTTGTGGGCATCGAAATCCTGAACGCCTCTGAATTTGTCGACAAGGCAGGGATCTCAAAAGAAGAATTAGAAGGCATCAAAGACGCTCAATTGACCATCACTCATAAGAAAGACTACACGCTGGTGTGGTTCAAGTTATTGTTGCCCCATAATATCGAGAAGACTGTTCCTTTGCCGACGCCGATTCTATCGTCTGAAGAGATGAGGCCCGAGGTGGAAATTTGAGACTGGATGGTAAGAGCCCCGAAGATACCATGATCGACATCATCAAGGGTCTGCCTAAACTTGATTGGCGCAAGATGTGGGAAGAAGTCGAAGAAGAACGGAAGTTGGAGCATAGGTAGAACAGGACCACTTAGGATTGAAAATATGAAGCACCATTTGAACATGAAGCACGCCCAAGAGACCTTTAAGGAGAATCTTGAGTTCGCAAAGCGTACTGAAGAGGCCTGGCAGCGCCATGACCTGGGTAAGTTCAAGAGGAGGTCCTCTGCAGGATTTCTCTTGATGCTCAAAGAAATAACAGCCTGAATCTATCTGAATTCTTTATACGCCTCAATAGAATACCCTTCTCTGCCGACGATGACTTGAGCAGGAACAGTATATCCCAAATAATGTCTCCAGTATCGTCGGTTGGGATATTCGACTGAGAATCTCTTGACTCCCAGTTTTCGTGCAATCCCCTCGACGCTCTTGACCATCGCTGTGCCAAAGCCCTTGCCACGATGTTCTTTATGCACATTCAGGTAGGTCCAGACGAATAATCCTTTGTCGAGATGGACTTCAAAAGTGAATTCGGTGTCCCGCCACGGTGTGAATGTGCCGTCGTGCTCGGGTGATTTATCCTTGCAGATGTAGCGGACCTCTATGCTTTGTCTGTTCTTTTTTGAGACAAGAGTGTCGGACGGATGGTAGAAGCTTGATTTCTTGATCTCTGTGATGAAATGAGCCGCAAGTCCTTTTTGTCGAAGAGGTTTAGCGACGGCGATCTCACGTTTGAGCAAAAATCTCAGTCCTTTGAAGATTTTATGGTTGAGTTGTAACCACAGGGTGCGATTGCTTGAAGTCCTGTTAGATATGAGTTTGCCCAAAAGGCGTTTCGTCTCTTGATCAAACCCAAATACCTTCAGGTTCCTGTCAGAGAAATCGTTGAGCAAGGTATTCACCTGGGCAAGCCAAAGGTCCTGCTCTTCCCGAGAAGCTTCGTAGATGAGATGAGAATGGATCTTATTGCCAAGGTCATCGCCGATACCCCAGATGTTGACAATCGTTTCAAATGCAGTCATTCGTATTTGTAGAGGATTGCGCTTTAAATCCATTTCTCTGACTTTGAGGCTACAAAGATGCTCTCGGCGCAGCTCAGCTTTAAAAGCCAAGAGCCTCCAGGGAGGGCTATGGACATCAGCCGAAGAAGGGCCATCAAGAATGTCGCTCTTGCTGCTATAGCTTGTCTTGAGCTCTCCAGAGCCGGGCCCTTGTCTCTCGTCTCAGATTATCATGAAAGGGTTGCGCGACAACAGAGGCAAGAACAGTATCGATCTCTCTGTCAAGTCCTGGCTGCTGCAGGAGAATCGATCAACGCTGCCCGATCGGTATTCCATCCTGATGCCAAGACTACGATTGTCTTTCTGCCAGATATCCATGTCCCCTCATATCAGCGTTTGCAACGCTCAAGGATACTCAAACTAGATGCTCGCATGCAGTTTGATGCCATCGGACTGGAGGGAATCGCTGGAGAGGTGGATCATGGAGCGATCCGCCGAAACGAGGGCTTGCTTCAGCCCATATTCGCACACGAATTGATCCCTATCTTTGATGGAAATACGGCGACTATCGAGCCATCGGATTCTCCACTGTTGCAATTGCAGAAGTATCGGAAGATTCTCGCAGTTGAGTTGGATCAATTCCACAAGATCCCACAAGCGCAAGAGGATTACTGCAATGATGCGAACCTCCACCAGTTAATTCTTGAGACTGATCTTGCTTTGGGGAGACTCAATGTCCATGTACCTGCAAGAGAATTGTGCAGATCATTTGCATGGAATGAGAGGACTCCGTTCTTTTTAGAGAATTCTATTCGTCAGCTTACACAATCCAACAGGCCGCGATATGACGCCCCCGGTATCCCCTATCACGATCTTGAGACGAGGGCGTCTCATTGGGGCATGGAGGACATCCAGCACGATGATTATGCTATTCGCTTAATCCATAGCGCAGACATCCTCCATAAAGGTAAGGTGGTCGAGACAGATCTCCTGGCGTTTGTCCAGGCCTATAACGCCATGAAAAGACAGTGTCCCTATGTCACCTCGACTTTGAATCAGACGGTGAATGACTATGCGACCCAAATTCAGCAGGGACTCCAGGAAGCGCAAGTCTATGCCCAAGACCTCGTCAGCGATATCGCGCAAGAGGATCAAATACAGTACATAGACGCTTCAGATGACCAAGCCCCGGACGAAGTCCTTGAACGGGTGGTGACTGCGCAACGCAGCGCAGACTGGGTGGTCTCAAGCCATGGAACGGTCTTCATGATGATCGGAGGCGTGGCCCATACGGATTCGGTATATCATGCTGCACAATCGAGAGGGAAGAGTCTGATAACCCTCGGTGAGCTAGAGCGTTAGGACCACTATGGTAGCACAAACTTTTTAAGCATGAAAGAATAGGTGTGCCTTATCCAAGCTCCTAAGAGGAACTACTCATGGAATCACCCGTCGTTGAAGCAATCTCAGTCCAAACCGAGTTTGCAGATCATCCCGAGCACTTCAGATGGATCGGGGATCTCAACGCTGCCTGGGCTGTGGCACGAGGAGATCTCGACTCTTCACAGATCAAGTGGCATGCAGTCCCTGTGAAGTCAAAGGATATCAGTCACGGGACTTTTTATTTTAAGAGTATCCAACCATCTCCAGAGACCCCATCTCTTTCCAATCGTGTGTTCTGCGTCGGAGCAGATGGCAAGGCACTATCCAATTGGTTTGGAGCTCCCGTATTATTTTCCCCAGGAGCACACAACCTCGATGCGTTGGTGGATCATGAACTCAGAAGCGTAGCCGGCGAGCCAGCCAAAGAGACTCTAATTCTTAACGACGTCCTGACACATCTCAAATTTCCAGCCTATACGCCAGTGTATCGTTGCGTCTTCTTCCTGCCGATTCCGCCTCAAGGAGAATCCTACGAGACCCATTT
>DATDXB010000160.1:0-3101 GCA_035289465.1 Candidatus Nanoarchaeia archaeon | reverse complement strand
ATGAAAGTGTGGATCTCCTGCAACAAACAACATTCAAGGAAGAACCTCATCAAGTTGTCGCTCCTAAAGCCGGAACAGGATTCGGCGTCGTAGAAGCGCCGCGCGGCACACTCTATTATCTCGTCGAAACCAATGCCCAAGGCATCATCACCCACGGAGACATCGTCGTGCCGACGGGACAAAACCAGATCAATATCGAACAAGACATCAAGACCTTAGTGGAAGCTCACTTGGACTGGAAGCACGACAAACTACAGTTTGAAATCGAGAAACTCATCCGCGCTTACGACCCTTGCATGAGCTGCGCGGCGCATTTCTTGAAACTGAACATGGTAGTAGATTAATAATCCCTCGGACAGCCTCTTCTGGAGACATCGTTGGCGGAACCCCTATGATCAGCACCTTGTGGAGAGTCCCCATCTTCTTGGCGAGCTTAAGGCTCAAGCCCAGATCGAAGTCGTGCAATGAAATTGCCTTTGTCGTGCAGAACTCGTCAATATCCGTATAAACTCTCAGCTCCTTGGCGTCGATCACCGTGTCGATGATCACTAATTCTGGTTCTTGCGGCAAGTCTTCAGTGGGGTCAAAGTCCAAGAACTCGATATCTGGTCTCGCTTTGCGTAAAAGGGGGATCATCCGTATCGGCAATGAGTCTTGATCCACTAAGGGATTGCCGCAGACATAGACCTTCATATCAAACCAACTGTTGGCCTGTCGATAGATCAATGATATGGATGACGCTGACGGGGCACGCTTGGGCTGCTTCCATCATTTTGGGCAATAATTTCTCCTCAAACTCCAGCTCCCAAGAGGTATTTATCTTCTTGCTGGACTTAAGAGTAGCCTTACTCTCTTTATCCAGGCTCCAATATTGCGGCAAGGTCGCAACACAAGATCCCGCACCGATGCAACCTGTCCTTTCGTAGATCACTTTGTATCGTTTAGCCATACCTTCCGTCTTTAATGTCAGGTATATAAGATTTATTCAGCGATGCGCCCACCGTACTCTTGCGCAGGAGTGATCTATCCAGGTCATCCATCCCAGGTTCGCAAGATTTAAATGCATTATCGTCACTTTGGGTGTGGGACAGAATGGTTAGCCTAGCCAGTATAGGTTGTGCCACAGGCATGTGAGCATGTTTGCAGTGTCTATTCTGTCTGGTCTTTTTTGTCCAAGTCTCCAGCCTACTCGTTTTTTGTCTTCGGCAAAACAGCTTTCGGATTGGTTTCGCCGATAGTAGTCTTCAAGATACTTTTTTGTGTCGGTGACGAATCGGAAGAGCATTCGTTTCCAATCCCAGGGACCTTCTACGGTAGCGTTTGATTTTGGTACCAAGTACAACTCGATTTTGCCAAAATTTGTGACAAGACTTTCAACATCTGATTGGTTGCTATAATAGCGGTCAAGCCGCAGGCTTTTCACATCGATTCCTGCGGCTTTTGCCATCTCAACTGCGCAATGGTATGCTTCTTTTTCGCTCTTAAAACTTGTCCCAGTTCCAACATACATTCGAGTTTTGAGGTCGAGTAGAGCAAAGGAGTAGACAAAGAGCAGCTTTTTGTGTTCTTGTTCTGTGCCAGTTTTGAGTTTGTCTTTGAGCTTCTGTGCTGCACTGGCATAGTGGACTTTTATGCTCAGACCATAGCCCGTGCCATCGCCTGCTCCGTCGACACTTTTGACGCCCTTCTTTTTCAAAAGAAGGACGTGAAGATTGTGCAATACTGCGTTTACTGCAGGATCTGAATAGAATCGCTCTACGGTTTTATAGCTCACATCAATGTCGCTTAAGAGCGAGAATACGGTGAACATGGCAGCCATGTTCCGATTGCTCTTGCCAATGATATGTTTGATGAGCAATGCCAAGACCCGCTGCTCAACGGTGAGCGCAGGCTTTGCGCCTCGCGTTTCTCCTGACGTGAAGTTAATTGACGAAACAGCTTCGGCAACCAATGGCTTGAGTTCTCCAAAAGCGGTTTTCAACCGCTGAGCAACCCGCTGTTCATAGGTTCTCCAGTCCCGCTTTTGTGCAGGATGTTCTTCCTTGTATTCCTTAACAATATCATCGAGAATACTGACGACACGACGAACCTCTTGGGTATTGACCTTCATTATCACCAACCTCTTTTTGTATTCTGGAGAATAGAAAACTATATAAAGTTTGTGTTTACATGTAAACACTATGCCTAGAAAAGTAACCGCAGTAAGCGGAGGAAAAATAGACATCACCGATAATGTCCTAGAAATCTACGAGAAAAAAGTCACGCCATACGGCAACGGAGCCAAAATCGACGCACAAAAAAAAGACATAGGCCGCCGAGCCTACATAATCATACTCAACGATTAACTATTTCTGTCCCACACCCGAGACTTTCACCAGAGCCGCCTCTTGCACAACCTTTAAAAAAAGCCATCAGCTAGGAAGGCTCCATGATCCAGACCTCAAGGCTCCGCAGGTGCAAGACGGGTGCGGAGCAAGATGATCAATCTACCTACAGGGGGTGGCCCAGGGTGGTGAATCTCTTCTCTATTGATCTTGAGGAATGGTACCATTATGAGTACCTCATGCGAAAAGCGGACAAGTCCATCAAGCTCTTGCCAAAGTGCGTCCCGCCCTTGCTTGATTTATTGAGGAAGCGAGACACGCAAGCGACGTTCTTCGTCCTTGCTCAAGAAGCAGAAGCTCAACCCGAAGTCATCGACCAGATCAAGGCAGAGGGTCATGAGATCGCATCCCACGGCTATGATCACACGCAGTTAGGAGCATTCACTCAAATACAATTCGAGGATGACATCAAAAAATCGCTTGCCATCCTCAAGAAGGTTGCAAATATCAAGCCAGAAGGATATCGTGCACCTTACTTCTCATTGACGCACAGACAGCCATGGGTCTTGGATGTGCTGAGGAAGAATGGTTTCACGTATGATTCCAGCCTTTTTCCTGTCAAGACGCCGCTGTATGGTGAACCAAGGTCACCCTTGACCCCCTATCGCCCGTCAAAGGATGACATGTTCAAACACGATCCAAAAGCTTCGCTCGTCGAATTTCCCGCAAGCATCTACACTGGTGCGATCAAACGCCTTCCCTTCCTGGGTGGTTTCT